>DASVHL010000034.1:0-14409 GCA_036382575.1 Saccharimonadales bacterium (SeqCode)
GGGAAGGACTCATAAACAACGGTTCCACCGATGCCAAAAACAGCCCCAAGAATTGCGGCAATAATTCCCTCTATCATAATAGTATCCTTTCTCTCAGCAGCTCTGTCAGGAATCGAATTGTGGTATCAAGCCAACAATAAACTGTCTGGCGCTGGAGGTTTCAAAAAAGTTTCATCAAAAGTCTTACTAGACTCCTTTTATTGTAGCGCTCTTTACAGCACCGCGGCAAGCACAAAAAACCAGACTAGTTCGTAAATGAACCCCAAACGGCACGCGCTCCTGTCGGGACCCATGATGAGTTTGTCGGCACAGTCGAGCCGTTTTCACAGTTCCAACCTGGTGATGAAGTTATACCACCGCCAGCATCAAGCCCCCACGCACCAAGAACATAGAACTTTCCACGTCCCACCGGACAAGTAACACCCCAGGCGGCAGAACCGGCATCATAAAGATAGTAGTAATAAAAATTATTCGCATCGTTAGCCGGATCTACAGGTATTTTAGTCATATACGGCTTGAGCGCCGAAAGGAAATTCTGTGGATCAGTCGTGCTGTATTCCCAGCTAGCAGCATTTTCCTCGGGATACTGACCATTGGCAGTTTTATATAACTCTAGGGCTTTGCGAATCGCCGTCATATCGCTAAGGCGCGTGCTGTCTTTTGCTCGCCCCTGAATACCGTTATAGGCAACGATGGTAATAGCCGCAAGGATTGCGATCACTACAATAACAATCAACAGTTCTACAATCGTAAATCCGCGTTGTTTCATAAGCCCCCTATTTAATGATGTATCAATTATATTGCCTTAATCTTATCGCACCGTTAGTGTCACTGTCTACTTACGCGGCGTCGTAATATGGGCTTCACTCCCATAAAATGGCAACACCATCTTGTCATCTTCACCAGCCTGTAAGCGGGTAATAACCTGCTGCTGCCAGTCGTCACCCGTTGCACTAACGATTGGAACTGCCTGGGCATCAGCAATTGTGTTTAGAACCGTTAGGCCAATACGGAGTCCTGTAAAACTACCTGGGCCTTGAAAGACACCGATCCCCGTTATGTCGTGTAACTGCATAGAATGTGTAGCCAGTTGCGCACTCAAATACCTCAATAGACCTTTAGCCAAGGTTCGATCAGCTTGCCATTCGCTATCCCAGCGTTGATCACCATCAATCATAGCTAACCGGCAGATTGGCGTTGATGTATCAAGTAAAATAATCATACTAATTGCTCCTCTAGTAGCTGGCTATTCGGACCATGAGCAATCACTTCAAGGCGTCGGCTCGACTCGTCGGTTGCTACAATTGAAATTGTCATATGGTCATCCGGCAGTACACCGCTAACAATTCCCGCCCATTCAATAATAGTAATCGTTTGTGGGTCTTGCGATGCCTCACGAAGTTCATCGGCCATAATACCGGCATCGTGCAAGCGATAAAAGTCATAGTGAGCTAAGTGTAAGTCATGCGGTGTTTCGTAAACGCGGCTAATCGTAAAGCTTGGGCTCTGAATCGTTTCTTCAATCTCTAGACCCTGAGCAATACCCTTCACTAACGTCGTCTTGCCAGCCCCGACATCACCGGCCAGCTCGATACATTCACCACCACGAAGAAGTCCGCCCAGCTTGGCACCGAACAGTTTCATCTCCATTTCGCTTTTGACCTCTATAATCATCGTGTCTTAGTATACCATCCTCGTGCCACTAGCCCTAGTAGAAACCATGACGATAAGTTCTGGTGCTTTACTCTTACATGGCGTACAATAGAGCACAAGCAGTATGCGTATTTCAGATGTCACCATCGAAAAATTGCTCGAGCGCAGTGGTGTGGCTACTAAAGAGCAGATCGTCGCCATCAAAGACGAAGGCGTTCGTTCAAGGCGCCCTCTTCAAGACATCGTCATCAACAACGATATGATGACCGAGCAAACCCTGGCACAGGCATTTGCCGAATACGCGCACATCCCTTTTATTGAAATCGAACCGAACGACATCAAATCAGATGTCCTAAACCGCATCCCCGAGCGTATCGCCCGTCAGTATAATGCCGTTCTCTTTAAAATCGACGACGACGGTACTATGAATCTT
This sequence comes from Saccharimonadales bacterium (SeqCode), assembly GCA_036382575.1. Taxonomy (GTDB): domain Bacteria; phylum Patescibacteriota; class Saccharimonadia; order Saccharimonadales; family Saccharimonadaceae; genus UBA6022. The sequence continues at coordinate 2,087 of DASVHL010000034.1, forward strand.
GCCATGGATGATCCTGACGACGTTCAGGCAGTCAGCTTTATCCAAAAAGAAATCGGTGAAAACACCAAGATTTATATTGCGACGCGTAGCAATATTCTTGCCTGCCTAGAAAATTATCGTGGTGACGTTAATCAAGAGCTGAACGAAGTCATCGATATTCAGCGCGAAGATCAAACCGATAGTGATCAGGTCACAAATGAATCAGATATCGCCGAGGATTCGCCAATCGCTCAAACAATTAACCTGCTGCTCGAATACGCCATCCGCAGTAATGCCAGCGATATTCACATCGAACCACGCGAAGAATTCGTCCAGATTCGCTACCGCATCGACGGCGTCCTTAAAGAGGTTAATCGTCTGCCACGTAACGTCATCGGGGCTTTGATTAGCCGTATCAAAATCCTATCTAACCTTAAGATCGACGAACGCCGCGTCCCTCAGGACGGCCGTTTCAAAATTAAGGTTGCCGGTAAACAATATGCTCTGCGTGTCAGCACTTTACCGATCGCTGATGGCGAAAAGGTCGTTATGCGTATTCTAGATGAGTCAAACCAAGCCGTGACCCTCCAAGACCTCGGCTACTGGGGACATTCTCTTGAAATTATTAACGTTGCCCTCACCGAGCCAAACGGCATGGTGCTCGTAACCGGCCCGACTGGATCAGGTAAATCGACCAGTTTGTTTAGTGTTCTCACACTGCTTAATACACCTGACGTCAATATCTCGACTATCGAAGACCCGGTTGAATATAAAATCCCAGGCGTCAACCAAACACAAACCAATGCCAAAGCTGGCATGACCTTTGCCAGTGGCCTGCGCGCCCTCCTTCGTCAAGATCCGAACATCATCATGGTTGGTGAGATCCGCGACGGCGAAACCGCCAACTTAGGCGTACAAGCGGCCCTGACCGGCCACTTGGTATTTAGTACGCTGCACACCAATAATGCCGCGACGACACTACCGCGCTTGCTCGACATGGGTATTGAGCCATTCCTTATCGCAAGTACCGTTAAGGCTGTGGTTGGTCAGCGCCTAGTGCGACGCCTTTGCACCAACTGCCGTCAGCAGCACGAACCGACACCGGAAGAGGCCGATACGGTTGTTCACCTCTTTAATCTGCCACCAGGTAAAGATTTCGAATATATCCATGAGCTCGATAAACAAGCTGCCGATCAAGGTGTTGGTGGAGATACATCGATCAGCACTGATAACAGCAAAATAAAGACACTCTGGAAAGCATCGCCAGATGGCTGTGATGAATGTAGCCATACTGGCTATCGAGGCCGTATTGGTATTTACGAGGTTCTTGGTAATTCACTAGCGGTTCAAAAGCTGATCATTAGCAACGCGACCAGTAACCAAATTCAAGAAACCGCCATTACCGAAGGCATGGTCACCATGCAAACCGATGGCCTCATCAAGGCACTTCGCGGCAACACCACAATCGAAGAAGTCCTTCGTGTGACTAAGGAATAACCATGCCGAATTTTAGCTATATTGCCACCAATGCTCAAAGCAAGTCTATTACCGGCAAGGTAGACGCCAGCGACAAATCAGCTGCTTTGACTGCACTGACAAAACAAGGTTTGCGTCCGATTAGTGTAAAAGAAACAGGTACACATGCCAAATCAAGTTTTACGTTTGGTGATTTTTTAGGTGGTAACAAAGTAAAATCTGACGACCTTGTTATGTTCACGCGTCAATTAAGCGCAATGGTGAGTGCTGGCGTTCCGTTACTACGCGCACTAGGGTCATTGGAAAGCCACACTGAAAGCGCAGCACTCAAGAAAGTCGTTGGCGCCATCATGAAAGATGTCGAAGACGGATCGGCCCTTGCTGATACATTAGAAAAATACCCAAACACGTTTAACGACGTCTACGTCAACATGGTGCGAGCTGGTGAAGCGGCTGGTATCCTCGACGAGATCTTGAAACGACTGGCCATGCAACAGGAAAAGAACGCCACAATCCGCAAAAAGGTCAAAAGCGCCATGACCTATCCAACCGTTCTGATCGTGATTACGATCCTTGCCTTCTTTGGCTTGATGATGTTCGTCATCCCACAAATTGGTAAAATCCTCCTCGACCTCGGTGGACCTGACGCCAAATTACCTGGACTGACGCTGGCCATGTTGGCGATTAGTGGCTTTATGACCAGTTATTGGTATATCGTACTACCAGGAATTGGTGGCGGTGTCGTCCTATTACTCCGCTGGCTCAAGACACCAAATGGAAAAGCTGTTTTTCACCGTCTTGTATTAAAACTTCCAGGCATCAAAGTAATTATTACCAAGGTTGCTGTCGCCCGCTTTGCACGCACCTTTGCGGCACTTATGGGCGCAGGTGTGGCGGTGCTTGAAGCCCTCAATGTCACCTCTCGCGCTGTTGGTAATGTCGTCTACGAAAAAGCCCTGACGGACGCAGCTGAAGCAGTTAAAAACGGCGCGACCCTATCCTCGGTTATCGAAAAAAACGACCTTTTCCCTGCGATCGTGGCACAAATGCTTGCGGTTGGTGAAGAAACTGGACAAACCGATGTCGTGCTTGTGAAAGTAGCGGATTTCTATGAAGAAGAAGTTGACGTCGCGATCGATGGCATGAGTGCCATTATCGAGCCTGTCATGATTGTCGTCATGGGATCAATGGTTGGTCTGATTGCCGCCAGTGTTATGGGGCCAATCGCTGGTCTTGCGCAAAATATTAAGAGCTAAACCATCTCAAAAACCATACCGCTCATGGTATACTGGTATCAAACTACTAGTAATGGGCATCAATGGTAAAGTTATTCTATAAAGACAAGCCAATCATCGGACTTGATATCAGTCAAACTGGCATCAAGGTGATGGCTGTTGACCCAAAAAAATGGTCAGTTCTTGGCTATGGATCAGTCGATTTAGACCCAGCAAAAGTCCAAGCCTCTCTTGATGGTGATGATCCTTACCTAGGCGACAACCTCAGCTCATTGCTTAAAGAAAAGTTAATCGGTACACTACCGAGTAATCAGGCTGTTGTTGGCATCCCAACCAGCCGCACATATTCACGCACGTTCACCGTGCCTGTTTCAGCCGAAAAGAATCTGAGTGACGCCGTTGAGGTTGAGGTTGATCAATACATTCCTATCCCTTACGGCTCGCTGTATGTTGATTACGAAATAATCGGTCGCACCAAAGAGCAACTCACCATTGCCATGTCCGCCGTTCCCCGAACCCTTATTGATAACTGTCATGCCGCCCTACAAAACGCTGGCATTCAGCCGATCGTCATTGAACCAAGCATCAACTCTGTTGCCCGCGTTCTTGAATCAACTGAAGAGGGTCATCTTACTACCCTTATTATTGATATTGGCCCAGCCAGCACGGACATTGCCGTTCTTGAAAGTGGCACCATTCGCGTCAGCGGTGGCCTTGGCATTGGCGGCAACACATTCACGCTTGATATTGCCAAGAAGATGAACGTCGCCCTCGAAAATGCTCACCAACTAAAAGTCTTGAACGGCCTTAGCGCCAGTCCACGCCAAGCGAAAATTTCCGCCGCTTTACAGCCAAGCTTGCAGCGTATTCTTAGCGAAGTGCGAAAAGTCATCCGCTATTATAACGAACGCCTCAATGATGGTCGCAACATCGAACAAGTCCTCGTTGTCGGTGGCGGCAGCAACGTCCCAGGTATTGGCGACTACTTTACCAACGAACTAGTGATGGCAGCTCGCGTGGCCAGTCCATGGCAAAAACTCGATTTCGGTAGCTTGCCACAACCAAATAAACAATTCCGACCACGCTATATTGCCGTTGCAGGTCTGGCTAGTGTTGATCAAAAGGACATCTGGAAATGATAAACCTTCTTCCTCCAGACGAAAGGCGCCAACTTGCCGCTAGTCGAACGAACACTTTACTGCTCCGCTATAACTTCTTTATGCTCGGCGCACTTGGCTTTATCGGACTTGCGATCGGTGTTACGTATGTCTACCTGACGAACACCCAAGCTGCTGCCGAACAAAAAATAGCCGAAAACGAGAGCAGCGTTTCCAACTATAAAGAGGTACAAGCACAAGAGACGGCATTTAAGTCTAACCTTGCCACCGCCAAGCAAATTCTTAACAAAGAAATTGTTTATTCAAAAGCAATTCTAAGTATTGCCAATATGCTACCGGCTGGCGTGGTCATGCAAAGCCTTAATCTTAATGCGCAGACATTCGGTACTCAAACCTCGCTTATCTTCCAGACGAAGACTGTCGATGACACGCTTGCTCTCAAGGGTATTTTTGAACGCTCATCACTGTTTACAAATGTTCATTTCGAAAACATCTCAACGACAACCGGCTCACCAGAATACCCCGTATCCGTCACCTTGAATGTCACCATTAATAAAGATATCGCACTCAATAAGGTGGCCGAATAATGAAATCTTCACACCTTACCCCTACGAAACTCCGCCTCATCCTCGCAACAGGTTTGGTCCTTACTATCACTGGCGCTGGTGTCATTTTTGCACTCGCAAGTAGTCAGCTGAAGACAGTTGCAACGACAGTTAGCCACAAAGTAGCCGATGCTCAGGCAAGCCAAAACAACCTGACAAATTTGCGGAAGATTGAACGCTTCCTTGAAGACCACCAAGCAACCGTCACACGTGCGAATGACATTGTCGCTGAAAGTAAAAGCTACGAATATCAGAATCAGATCGTCAACGACCTCAAATCATACGCAGCATCAGCCGGCATCAGCATCACAGACTTTAACTTTACGTCAGCCAACTCGGCCGCCCCAACCACGCCAGCAGCACCGGCGGCAGGCGGCACAACAACACCAGCGACCGAGACTGCCGCTCCTGCAGCGCCTAGCCTCAAGTCAACCTCAGTCACTGTAACACTCGCGAGCCCTGTCAGATACGACAACCTATTACGCTTTATCAAGGCAATTGAACAGAACTTAACTAAGATGCAGATCTCTACCGTTAGTCTTTCAAAAGGAACGACCGATAGCGAAGTCACAACCGACACACTCGCCATAGAGGTCTATATTCGATAGGAGAATTTATGGAAATTACATTTAACGCCAAAGCCATCACCAATATCCTCCACCGCTATCACCTTATTTTATTTGCAGTGGTCATTTTAGGCGGCCTTGTCATTGTTGTGTTATCACTCAACAATATCATCATCTCCAGTTCGCAGGCTGGTAGCGATTACACTCCTGCTGGTACCACCTTTCAATTCGATGAAGACACCATGAAACAAGTCGATAACCTAAAATCACGTGATCAAGCGGCCGATACACTTGATCTCTCAAAGGGGCGCAGTAATCCCTTTGTTGAGTAGTCGGGTGAAAGCGTTTATACTAATAGTATGCTAATCACAGGCTTACGCTTACTCAACGCACCGGTTATGGGGTTACAGACCGGCAGCGAACTCGCTCGAACCAGCAAAGCCATTGTTGATCCAAAAACACTTGCTATTGTCGCTTACGAAGTCACTGGACCACTCTTAAACGAGCACCCGTCGCTCCTTCGCGTCGCCGACGTTCGTGAATTTAGTGATATTGGTCTGATTGTCGATTCGAGTGATGAGTTCGTAGGACTAGACGATATTATTAAATTGAAATCTGTCTATGATCTCCACTTTTCACCAGTTGGTATGCATGTCATTGACGAGAATCGCCATAAACTAGGCAAGGTTGAAAGCTACACCATCGAAACAGGGGCCTTTCTTATTCAACAACTTATCGTCAAACGCCCACTTCTTAAGAGCCTGAATGACTCTCAGCTCCTTGTTCATCGTACCCAAATTACAGAGATTAATGACCGCGAGATTGTCGTCCATTCACAAGCAAAAGTACCCGAACCTGCTCTCGAGAATGTACGTAATAGCTACACCAATCCTTTCCGCAAAAGCCAACAAGCCGAGCAGATCAATCCATCAAATCATCAGTCGTCGTAAGCGCACGCTTGATATCATCATAGCTGAATCCTTGACGCGCTAAATATTGCATAAACTTCTGATCATCAGGATAGCGATTACGTTTTTTAGCAATAACTTTTGCCAGCTCATCGTCGTCAGTGCGCGAAGAGTCGGCCAATTGATGTTCAATAATAGTTCTATCGACACCTTTAGCTTGTAGCTCTGCCTGTAGTTTTCGTTGACTCGTGCCTTTGGTGAGGCTACGATTTTCAACCCAATAGCGGGTAAATTTTTCGTCATCGATATACCCTTTTTCGACGAGGCGCTCAAAGACCCGATTCGTAATTTCAGGTGCAACCCCTTTCTTCATTTCGCCCGTCTTGGTGCGTGTGTCGCGGGTTTTACGGTACAGATAGTCTCGAATCTCCCGTGAAGAGTGTGGACGCATCAAACAATACTCGAGCGCACGAGCGTACACCTTGCCAAATTGACTTTCCGTTTCAAGAGCCCGAAGCTCTTCTTCGCTGTAATCTTTGCCGACTTTGATCCCTAGATCGGCATACTGGAAAATATCGAGACTAAATCGATATTTTCCATCCACCATCACGTTCAGCCGGTTTTTATCCTTTTGCTGAGCGGTGATTCCAGTAATAATCATGCGTAACTCCAGACTAGGCGAGTTACGCTTCGTCAGCGGCAGTCATCACAGGTTCAGCATCACCAGCAGCTTCAGCTACCTTAGCACGAACCTTAGCTTCAATTTCAGCCAACACTTCAGGGTTTTCTTTTAGATATACCTTACTTGCTTCGCGGCCTTGGCCAATCTTGCCATCGTTATAGTCGAACCATGCACCAGCTTTACCAACGATGCCATGTTGAACAGCAAGGTCAAGAACGTCGCCGGTCTTTGAGATACCTTCGTTGTACATAATGTCGAACTCAGCAACGCGGAAAGGAGGAGCGATCTTGTTCTTTACGACCTTGACCTTTGTGCGGTTACCGACAATGTCCTCCCCAACCTTAATCTGGCCAGTGCGACGAATATCAAGACGGACTGATGCGTAGAACTTCAGGGCGTTACCACCGGTAGTCGTTTCTGGGTTACCAAACATCACACCGATCTTCATACGGATCTGGTTAATAAAGATGACGGTTGTCTTACTCTTATTAATAATACCTGTTAGCTTACGAAGCGCCTGGCTCATCAAACGAGCCTGAAGGCCCATGTGGCTATCGCCCATATCACCATCGATTTCAGCTTGTGGAACAAGTGCGGCAACAGAGTCGACAACAACGAGATCAACTGCGTTAGAACGAACTAGCGTTTCAGCAATCTCAAGTGCCTGTTCACCGTTGTCTGGCTGACTAACATAGAGGTTATCAGTATCAACACCTAGGCGACGTGCGTAGGCAGGGTCAAGGGCATGCTCAGCATCGATAAACGCTGCCGTACCACCGTTCTTCTGAACTTCCGCAATTGCGTGAAGAGTCAAAGTGGTTTTACCTGAGCTTTCAGGGCCATAAATCTCAATGATACGGCCTTTTGGATATCCACCACCCAGTGCCAGGTCAACGCTGAGTGAGCCACTTGATACTAGCTCAACATCAACACGGGCCGTGTCACCTAAACGACGGATCGAGCCGTCACCAAACTGTTTAGTAATTTGATCCATTGCAAGGCCAAGCGCCTTTAATTTACCCTCATTAGTGGCTGATTTTTCGGCCATTTCTGGTTTTTCGGTCTTTTTCGCCATAGTTATCCCCTCTTCTTAATCTATCTACTATTATACGTCGACAACTGATAATTTGCCATAAGCGCGAGAACAATGAATAAAATGGTATTGGTCTCATTTTCAATGCTCGCAATCCAACAAGTGATATAATGAGAACTAATGAAACGTACAAATGGATTTACCGTCATCGAAGTAATCGTTGTTGCTCTTTTTTTAAGTGTCGCAACAGTTATTCTCTTTATTCAAAAGAACCACCTATCAACCACACAGCGCGACGATCAACGCAAAACAGCGATCAACGCCATGTACTACAGTCTTGAAGAAGTCTATTTTGCAAAAAATGGCTATTACCCTTCAGAGATTAGCGACAAGTTACTGCCATCAGTTGATCCAGCCCTATTCAAAGATCCAAACGGCATCACACTAGGCGACAAAGATGCGAACTACCGCTATGAAGGCGTTAACTGCGATAACGACAAGTGTAAAGGCTACAGCCTGCGTGCTGATCTTGAAAAAGAAGCTGACTACGTAAAAACAAATCGATAACGACTAAGATTGTTCGACTGGTCGGCCATTCTTGAATGCTTCAACGGCATTGTTCAAAATAGCGATTTGCTCTTTTGGATTAGCCACGTAACTAAATCGGTAGGTTGTTTCATCACCTTCGGTACTGAGGCGAATTGACCCGTAATTGAATAGCATTTGAATAATGCCTTTTTGGTCGTAGCTTGCATCTTCGATGTTTGCAAGACTTACGGTTTGCTCCTTACGGGTAAATAAACTCATCTGCAGTTCTTGAATCACGCTCTCATTCGTAAGAAAGAAACGATTATTAACATAGACCCAAATAGCGATATAGCCACCAAGCAGGACGAGTGTACCAAAAAGCAAACCGATCATAAGAACTATGCCATACGACGGCGCATCAAAGAAGCCTAGTGATTCGGCGATAATGTCGTAATTAAACAGAATTAATGCCACAAGAGTTAATAACACTGCCGTTAGGCCGACAGGAATAGTCAGTCCAATTGGATGACGACGGACAGCACTCAGAATATACTCAGCTTTACTCAGGTTCAAATGTGGATATTCAGCCGTTGAGCGATCGTGCTTGAGCTGCATTTCAGGAGTAATCTCTTGCGCTTCGGGACTGATCGCACGACTCAGGTGAACTACCTGCGGTGCCGCTGCAGCATCCGTTTGAGGCGGCGCTGCATATAAAGGGTTACCGTTTGTATCGTATGCCACCGGTTGGGGTGGTGGAGTGTTGGATGGTTGATTCTGCGGAGGAATCGGTGGGGATACTTGATCTGCCATACTTATATTATAGCAAGTCCTAGAGACTTTTCGGTGCACTACGCCCCAGATGAGTATACGCCTTGGCAGTTACCCGTCGACCGCGTGGTGTCCGCTCAATAAAACCAATCTGTAGCAAATACGGCTCGTAAAAATCTTCAATCGTGGTCGCTTCATCACCAGTGAGTGCGGCGATCGTGTTCAAGCCAACTGGATTATTGCCATAATTATCAATAATACTTGTTAGCAGATTACGATCAGCTGCATCGAGCCCTAGGTCGTCGATTTCCAGAAGCTCCAGTGCACTTTTAGTGACCGTCGTATCAATAATGCCATCACCGTTAACATCAGCGTAGTCACGCACGCGCTTCAGCAATCGATTAGCAATACGCGGTGTCAGACGCGCTCGGGTTGATAGCATCTCGGCAGATATAGGATGAATGTCGCTTTCCAGAATCGCCGCTGCACGTGTAATGACCTGAGAAATTTCAGCAGGCGTGTAAAACTCTAAACGGTGAATTAAGCCAAAACGGTCACGCAGTGGTGCCGCCAGTGCCCCTGTTCGTGTCGTCGCACCGATCACCGTAAACTTCGGCAAATCAAGACGAACAGAGCGAGCAGCCGGACCCTTACCAATAACGATGTCTAGTTTAAAATCTTCCATAGCGCTATACAGCACTTCTTCAACCGTGCGAGATAAACGGTGGATCTCATCGATAAATAAAATATCACCATCACCAAGGTTAGTCAGAATACTTGCCAGGTCACCGGCACGTTCAATCGCTGGACCTGCGGTTACGCGGATACTCTTGCCCATCTCGTTCGCGATAACAGTTGCCATCGTGGTTTTGCCGAGCCCAGGAGGGCCATAAAGCAAAACGTGGTCAATTGGCTCTTCACGTTTTTTAGCAGCATCAATCGCAAGCTTGAGGTTACGTTTTAGACGATCCTGACCGACATAGTCAGCAAAGCTTTGCGGTCGCAAAGTAATCTCAATTTGCTGCTCATCGACGCTACCCTCGTCGTGAACACTTGTATCAACAATTCGTTCTACAGCCATAAGTACTTTTAGTATAACAGATCGACGCAACCTATGCTTGACGAGTTGTCACATAGGTGACAAATTCATTCACGAACCTGAATTACAGCTAGCCGCGAAGAGCCTGCGTCACACGCTCGGCTGTCGATAAATCGGTCGAAACCCCTTCAAGTGCTCGTGTCGCGTCGTTCAAATTATACCCCAGGGCCATTAGGGCTTCGAGCGCTTCATCCGTATGTGTGACTGGCTGAGACAATCCGGCGGTATCGACGTCAGTCCGGATCGCTAGGCCAACTTTATCGGTAAGATCGACAATGACACGCTCAGCGATACGCTTGCCGACACCACTTGCTTTGGTAATAAACACCACGTCACCGTTCGCGATAGCATTTCGCACCACTTCACTTTCGCCGAGTGACAAAATAGACAAACCTGCCTTTGGGCCAACACCCTGGACTGTAATCAACATTTCAAATAATTTCTTAGCGGCTAGACTCGTAAACCCAAACAGTTCTTGTGACTGTTCACGAATATGATGATAGGTATAAAACTTTACCGGCTCATTGAGCAATGAACGCTCGTAATCACCAAGCGCCACTGCGACTTCGTACCCGACACCGTGCACATCGACGATAACAGATGAATTAAATTTTTCGGCAACAACCCCAGAAATATGTGCAATCATGTATTTATTATGACACACTCATGCCTCAACCGTTAGCAAGACTGCTACGGTCGGCCGGATGGTGGAGCGATCGTACAATTCGGTGGCGTGCCGGTCTGACCAACAGGACAGGTAGCAGCCTGACAATTTGGAGGTGTACCTGTTTGACCGCTCGGACAGGTCGTGCCGGCTGTACAGTTCGGAGGAGTGCCGGTCTGACCAGCTGGACACGTTGTGGTCGCTGTACAATTTGGCGGTGTACCTGTTTGACCTGTTGGACAGGTGTCGGTATCTTCTTCATCTTCGCAATTCGGTGGCGTGCCAGTTTGGCCTGTTGGACATTCCTCATCCTCACAGTTTGGAGGTGTACCCGTTTGGCCGTCAGGACACTCTTCTGTTTTTGGCGGCTCTTGAACGTTACATGAAGTTCGCGGCAGGGCTGAGGCTAGGAAGTATTCATTATATGTTCCGTCACCCGATTTACTTGCAAGCCCCCCGTTAGCGCTACAGACCGGTTTCTGAACCACACCAGATGGAACAGGGAAGGCAGCATTCGGCGCACCCTGCAACATCGTCTGCATTGCCTTTTTCCAAATCGGGCCTGCCATACCAGAACCACCATTGAGCATCTCGGCGTTATCATTATTACCCACCCACACGCCAACGGCCAACTGTGGTGTGTAGCCAATCGTCCAAGCGTCACGACTACTGTCGGTTGTTCCTGTCTTCACCGCTGCAGTGTGGCCCGGTACAGTCAATGATGATCCAAAGATTGGAGCGCGTGCGTTATTATCTGACAAGATATTCGAAATCAAATATGCGCCCTGCTCTGACTGAACGGTTTTCGCAGTCTCTTTAGCCGTAAAAATAGTACGGTCAAATTTGTTATCAATCTTTTTGATAATCGTAGGTGTATATTGCTGACCGCGATTAGCAAATGCGGCGTACGCATTTGTCATCTGCATTAACGGTGCTTCGACTGATCCAAGTGCCAGCGACAATCCATAATCCTGCTTGTCATCAATCTCGATTCCCATCCGTTGAGCTGCTTTGATTGACTTCTCAATCCCCAATTGCTGCATAACTTTTATTGATGGGATGTTCAGCGATCGACTGAGTGCATTACGAACACTAATGTCACCACTAAATGTCTTACTCGCGTTTTGTGGTTTGTAGCCGTTGAAATCAGTTGCTTCATCAGCAAAAATCGTCGCCGGCGTGATAACACCCTGAGCTAACGCCTCTGCATAGTAAATAGGTTTAAAGCTCGAGCCTGGCTGGCGAGCCGTTGTCGCCATATTCACCTTACCCCATTCCTCGTTCTGCCAATCAGCACTACCAACTAACGCGCGAACTTCACCTGATGTCGGATCAATCGCAACTGCGCCAGCATTACTACCGCCATTTCGCTGGATATAGGCAAGATTACTATTCACACTATCAACCAGTTGACGCTGCATGTTCAGGTCGAGTGTTGTACGTACCTGATAACCAGAACGGGCCACTTGCTCTTCACCGTATTTTTTATTGAGCTCTTCGATAATCATCTGCGAGAAATGTGGTGCTTCGTTATTGAGCGTGTCATCTTGGGCAGCGTAGGTTAATTCTTCTGCTTGTGCAGCGGCTTTTTCTTCTGCCGTAATAAATTTATTGTTTACCATACGAGTAAGTACGGTATTCTGACGCTCTTTGGCGTATTCC
>DASVHL010000035.1:0-15497 GCA_036382575.1 Saccharimonadales bacterium (SeqCode)
ACTGGCCGAAGCTGAAGCAAAAGCCGAAAAAGAAGCTCGTAAAGAAGCTGGCGACACTACTCCTCAATCAGAAGAAGCAGAAGCGCACGCTAAAAAAGGTCCAAAACCAGTTGTACGCCCACGCATCGAACGCCGTGGCAAAAGCTACCAAACAGTTGCTAAGAATGTTGAAGCAACTAAGGTCTATGGCCTCGCTGAAGCACTCGAAATTGCTACTAAAACAAACCCAAGCAAATTCGACGCCAGTGTTGAAGTACACGTTCGTCTTGGTGTTGACCCACGCCAGGCTGACCAGAACATCCGTACAACAGTAAGCCTACCAAATGGTACTGGTAAAACTGTCCGTGTTGCTGTATTTGCTCCAGAAGCTGAACACGCCGCTGCTAAAAAAGCTGGCGCTGATGTTATTGGTGACGAAGAATTCCTAAAGCAACTTGATAAAGAAGATGTTAACTTTGACATTCTTATCGCAACTCCACAGTACATGCCAAAACTTGGTAAATACGCACGTCTCTTGGGTCCACGTGGCCTTATGCCAAACCCAAAGAGCGGTACTGTTGCAACTGATGTTTCTAAAGCAGTTACCGAAGCTAAGGCCGGTAAAGTTGAATACCGTGTCGACAAGCAAGCTATTGTGCACCTTGCAATTGGTAAAGTATCATTTGGCGCTGACAAGCTCGCTGAAAATGCAAAAGCATTCTTCGACAGCCTACAGTCACAAAAGCCTACTAGCCTAAAAGGTAGCTACGTTAAATCAACAAGCATCAGCACCACTATGGGTCCTGGTATCAAAGTTGAGAACGTTGTTAGCTAATTAGCCGACAACTCAAACAAAAATCGCCTCGTTACTGAGGCGATTTTTGTTTGCTAGCTATGATGACTAACTAGTTGTATGACTCGGCGGGCAAGTCCTGTATGAACTTCCGTTTTGTCGGTAATTGCCGGTTCAAGTTCGCGCTCTGCGCGCAGGGGCTGGTCTTGTCTGCTGGCAACTTCGGTCGGTGCTGTTGATAGCATTTTATCGACAGTAACATCAATGCGACCATATGGCTCAAGTTCTTGGTTCAAAATATCTACGTAATCAAGCGTCTTATCACGCTCTTCTTTTAGTACTTTTTGCTTTACTTCATGATAGACTGCATCAAACGCCTCATTGGCCAACTGGTTAGCATCGAAGCGCTCTTCGCCCTCATCAGCTTTGATCATTCCTTCAACTTGTAGATCAACACTGTCAAACTGGAACGCAACTTTATTTACATATTGTTCACGCATTTGTTCGTATGACGCTTCGTCAACATGTCCTAAATCATGAAACACACTAACGGTGACCATGTCTGATGCAAGGCGGAGAATCATGGCGCGCACAGAACCAAGTTCCGCTCGTCGACCGGCTTCTTGGTCATTTTGATCAACGCCAACTTCCACAGCAGGGAGATCTGACAGGGGAGTAGGCGGTGGTAAAATATGATCGAGCATAGGTGTCATAACCTGCTGCTCTGAATGTTTGTTTTGTTCCAATTGTTCGTACATATAGCATGCCTTTGCTTATATTTTTTGTTGATGGGCTGTTTGTTTGGAACGGCTCTTGCGAACATAATATCATAAGTGATATACGAAGTATAGTATTTTTTAACAGATTATTATAAAGTAGCTGACAGGGTGAGTGGACAGTCAGTTCACTCCTAGTACCAAGAGAGAAAAAGGAGGTGGTGTTGGTGACTATTCCAACGCCATACGAAGATTTGCTACGGGATGTGATGGTGAATGGCACACACAAGTCAGACCGCACGGGTACTGGCACGCGCAGCGTGTTTGGTCGCCAATTGCGATTTGATTTGTCGAGAAGCTTTCCGCTCATCACAACCAAGCGTATCCACTTTAAATCGGTCGCCGTGGAACTTTTATGGTTTCTGCGCGGCGACTCCAACGTTAAGTGGATGCAAGAACAGGGCGTCAGCATCTGGGACGAGTGGGCTGATGCAGATGGCGAACTGGGACCAGTGTACGGTGTCCAGTGGCGCAGCTGGCCGACGCCTAATGGCGGACATGTCGATCAGATTTCTGAATTGATGAACAATATAGCATCAAATCCAGACTCACGTCGACACATCGTGTCGGCCTGGAACGTATCACAGATCAAAGATATGGCCTTGCCACCATGCCATGCATTCTTTCAGTTCTACGTGGCCGACGGTAAGTTGTCTTGCCAGCTGTACCAGCGATCAGCCGACACCTTCCTCGGTGTCCCGTTCAATATTGCATCGTACGCATTGTTGACCTGCATGATCGCACAGCAACTGGATCTGCAGCCGGGCGAGTTCGTCTGGACGGGGGGTGATGTTCACGTCTACGACAATCATGTCGATCAAGTGAACGAACAGCTATCCCGTGATCCGTACGAGTATCCGCAACTGAAGATCCTGCGCAAGCCGGAGTCAATCTTCGACTACACCCTCGATGACTTTGAAGTGGTTGATTACCGTCATCACCCAGGCATCAAGGCTCCTATTGCGGTCTAACCCTATTCATCGTCCGGCGGACTGACAGAATGAATCAATGATTCATCGCCAGTCCGCCGGGCCTTATTCATTTATAACTTTCGTCTATACGTCACGAAATCGAAATCATATTTGTTGCGATCATCCGCCTCGTGCACATCACGCTCAATCTCTTGCCACGAATCGTCAAGCTCTGGGAAGAACGTATCAACATCCGGAAACTCGGCATGCACTTCGGTCACATGCACTAAATCAATACCGTTAAGTGCCTGGCGATAAATGCTAGCACCGCCAATGACCACTGACTCATGCCGGGCACGCACATAGGCAGCGTGTAGACTATCAACCGCAACGACATCAACATCGTCAAGCTCGCGGTGTGTTACAACAATATTTTCGCGATCAGGTAGTACTCCGACTGATTCAAACGTTGTCCGGCCCATGATAACTGTTCGTCCTAATGTCAGTGCCCGAAAGTGCCGCAAGTCAGCTGGAAGATCACGGCCCCATGGTAAATCACCATTCACTCCAATGCCACGGTTCTGATCATAAGCGACAACAAGTCGTTTCATTTTAAAGAGTATCGACAAACATTTTAATAGCTTTTTGACGATGACTAACTGTATCCTTTTCATCACCCGTCATCTCGGCGTACGTTTTATCATGACCATCGGGAACAAATGTGACATCGAAGCCAAATCCATCGTTTCCACGAGGTGCAACAATAGTGCCTTTGGCATCTCCGCGAAGAGTCACTAGATTAGTCCCGTCATAATACGCAACCGCGCACGATATCGTCGCTGCTTCGCCTTCATGCGTTGCAAGTTGATAGAGTGCATCATTACCAAGCCGCTTCATAAAGAACTTGATAAATGGACCGGGCAGACCATTTAAATGTTCTAGTGCCGCAGATACATCTTCAACAACAACTGGCATACCAACGACTTCATAGGCACGCTTGGCCTTATCGGCAACAATCTCTTCGGGTTCATCACTCTGAATCTCTGGAAGATCAATGTCCATTGATTCCAGTGTCACGTCGTCCGGCATTTGTCGCTGCCATTCGCGCAGTTTATTTTCATTTCCTGTCACAAGTAGTATTTTTCTCATTCTGGTATTATCTCAGCTTTTGTTGCACAAGCAAAACGCTCATGCTACACTTAAGCCACAAATCAACAAAAACAAACATATTCTACCTGGGGAGGTGAGGACATGCCACATATTCACACAAATGATGGTGAATTCGATTTAACCGTGTGCGGTTATTTAGTTCACGACGATAAAACATTACTTATCAAACATAAAAAGTTACCAATCTGGACACCGCCAAGTGGCCATGTTGAATTAGACCAGTCGCCGATTGAAGCATTATACGTGGAGATCCGCGAAGAGGCTGGTATTAAAGAGACACATCTTGAGTTGATCGAGACTCATCACCGACCAAAAGGCTTCACACCAAGCAATAATGCTGTGTCTATGCCGCTACCGTTTGATCTAGAACATCATCCGGTCAGCGATACGCATCGGCATATTAACATGTCGTACGTTTTAAAAAGCAATACTAGTGATGTCGAACCTGGTCCAGGGGAATCAAATACATTCAAATGGTTTACTGTTGACGAACTGCGCGCCTTCGGGGACACTAATAGTAGTATTATCAGTTCGGCTATATTTGCAATCGAGCACGTCAGGGAGACTAACTAATGAGTGTGTACAGTAACACCGAGATCAAAGCAGCTATTAAAGATGGAACAATTGTTTCTGTTCCGTATAACGAAGCGCATGTCAGTGAAGCCAGCCTCGACTTTACATTGGGTCATTATTTCTATAAGCAAGAGTTTGACGAGAACGCCAAGGTCTATAACCCATTCGACAAAGACGATGTTGACCGCTATTTCAAAGGCCCACTCGAAGCTATGCCGCATAAAGACTGGTGCGAGAAGTACGGTTTTAAACTGTTCGATAACATCCCGGCCGATCACCCAATCATCGTGCTCCGTCCTGGTGAACGTATCCTCGCGCACACGCATGAATTTGTTGGTATCCGCGCCCATGGCGGCGCCAGTGAAGTCCGTTCACGCAGTAGCTGGGGCCGTAATGGTGTCGCTATTTGTTTTGATGCTGGCTGGATCGATCCGGGTTACATCAACCGCATCACACTGGAAATCTATAACTTGAACATGCACGAATCAGTCGTCTTACCAGTCGGCGAACGCGTTGGACAATTAATCTTCCACAAAACAGGTCCGGTCGAAGGCGACTATAGCGACGGCCGCAATGGCATGAGTGGTAAATATCAGCACACAGACGATCTAGAAGAGCTGATTCGCACTTGGTCACCAGAGCAAATGCTACCACGCGCTTA
Organism: Saccharimonadales bacterium (SeqCode); assembly: GCA_036382575.1. Taxonomy (GTDB): domain Bacteria; phylum Patescibacteriota; class Saccharimonadia; order Saccharimonadales; family Saccharimonadaceae; genus UBA6022. The sequence goes on from DASVHL010000035.1 coordinate 4,864, forward strand.
CAAAGACGCCCGCAAAGCGCCACCAGTTATCAGTGGTCTTCCTGACGGATTAAAGTAATGCCTCGTGGCAAGTACATCGTCATCGAAGGCGGTGACGGCACCGGAAAAACGACCCAGGCAGACCTACTACAGAATTATCTTGAGTCACAAGGCTTAAATGTTATTCACTTGAAAGAACCCGGCGGTTCACCAATCGCCGAAGCGATCCGTTCGGTTATTTTAGACGGGACACTGCCACGGACTCCAATGACAAACATCTTGCTATTTACTGCCAACCGTCACGAACTATGGCATGAAAAAATAAAACCCGCACTAGATGCGGGCACATGGGTAATTGCGACACGTAATTATTGGTCAACACTTGTCTATCAGGGAGTGGGTGAAGGCATGGATCAATCCATCATCGACGCAATCACTGCAACGTTTACGGATCCACAGTATATGAATCCAGATTATGGGATCATTTTATCTATCGATGATGTTAGCGTGTCAAAAAGCCGCGTCGCCGAACGTGGCCCATTAGAAAAACCAGATCCATTCGAAATCCGCGGCCTCGACTTTCACGAAAAAATTCGCGCAGGATATCTAGAAATTGCCAAATCATATCAGTTACCGGTTATTTCCGCATCACAGTCGATAGAAAAGGTTTCAGAAGATATAAAACAACTTATAGTTTAATATTTTAAGCTTCTTCTGTTGGTTTAGCGATACGTAGATATTTCTGCATTCCAAGCGACTGCAGGTTCATTCGCGTATTGCCTACAGGGACATTTACCGGTTGCATACCCTCGATATGTAAATCGTTGTGAAGTGCAATAAAAGCATACCGCCCGATAAGTTCTAGATGGCGACCAGCGACAATAACGTCAGCCTCTTTACCCTTAAATGCAATCACCTCTGAACCAACATTTTCTGCGGTATTGAGCATTAGATCGGCTCGTGCCATCTGGACCTTGCCGCCGATAATTTCAAAATCTGAATCCTGATTCATATTTTCTTGTTGCATACGTGACACGAAGGTTGCATGCGCCAACATTGTCGACCGGTTATCAAAAAATGCAGTCCATTTCATAACTTCGACACCGCCAACGACCGGGTGCTCGGCTAAAAGCAGCCCAAGACGCCCAATCGTTGACACAGCAGCGCGAGCCGCAATAATATCATTAGCTTTCTCTACAGAGAAACGTTCTGTTGAACGCAAAGACTCACGATATTTACGCATCGAAGCGTTATTTTTATGACTCTGACGTTCATGTTCAATTTCAACCTCTTGATGGGCGAGTTCTTGGACGTCATCGGGAATATTATATTTTTCAGCCGCTTCAAGTAGGCGACCTTCTGTTAATATGCTTGCCGCCCTATAGTAGTCAAGACCAGTAGTGCTAAGGTGAAATGGGTCTAAAGGAGTAGGTGAAAGAGCATCATACTCAAAAGGCTGCGCCTGCATGAGAATAGGATCTATAACTGCTTGCTGGTAACTGACTGGGCCGTCTTTAAAATACAAATCTGTTGCTTCAGATTTGGACTGGAAGATATCGGTTTTAGCAAAATTACGATCAATCATTAGCAATATTATATCATTTCTTATATACTTTGTCTATTCTGCTTGGGCATTGAAAAGGGGACGAGCACGACACTTGCGTGCCGGCTCGCCCCCGTAGAAAGGATTTAGACAAGCCCTTCGTTGACATCGTCAATTTTGGCCTGCCATGCAGGGTCTTTTACCTGTATGTAGAAGAGGGAGCGCACCAGCTGCAGATTCCAACCTGGCTGCTCGGCAATCTCGAGGAGATTGCGCAAAGTAGCGTCAGGGTCGGAGCTGAGCAAGTGAAGGTCGGTCCGGAGTTCTTCAATCCGTCGACGGACTGCTTTCACATCCTTCTCGGCCTGTGCTTCCTCTGTGTTCATTTCGGTAAAATCCTTCAAGCTGCTCAAATCGAGCCACCTTTCTAGAGACACCCAAGGGCACTTTGCCAATGGGATCTAACTATTATATCATAAATATTAAATATAAGCAATATGTATACTTTTTCACGATGTAATATTGACTTTTTCACGACCGATCTGCTATAGTCGTCTGTAGACATTACCAGAGACAGTAGCTGTACCTAGTACTTAATTCGCTACCGAGGATGTAAACAAACACATTCATGTAAGTCTTTGGTAGTGCGAGAATCAAAGACTTTTTTATTTGTCTTTGAGTCGTTCAGCCTCGAAAGGGCGCTGAACCGAATCTAACAACTTGTTGATGGATTTCTCTCATTACCAGTACGTTAACAATTTGGTCGAATACAATACCAATCAAAGAAAGGACTTTTATGGCAATTACCCGCGATAAAAAGAACACTTTGGTTGCAGAGATGAGCGACGTTCTACAAGATGCCAAGATGACTGTGTTCGCACAGTATCAAGGTCTGAGCGTTGCCGACGTACAAGAACTTCGTAAAGCCGCGCGTGAAGCTGGCGTAACTATCAAGGTTATCAAAAACCGACTTGTCCGTGTCGCACTAGCATCTAACGATGTTTACAAAGACACTGACACTTCAGCTTTGACTGGCCAGTTACTCTACGCTATCAGCACTACAGACGAAGTTGCACCTGCACAGGTTTTGGATAAGTTTGCAAAAACTCACCCAGCACTTGTCTTTGTCGGCGCGTTCTCTGGCGAAGGCGCAACACTATCAGCTGCTGATGTTAAAGCTCTTGCAGGTCTACCTAGCAAGAACCAACTTATCGGCGAAGTGGTTGCACAATTGCTTTCACCAGTTCACGACGTTACAAACGCACTATCTGGCAATCTGCACGCCCTCCTAGATGGCGTCAGTGCTAAAGCAACCAATTAATTAAATTATTGAATAATATAGGAGGCTATCATGGCTGACATTAAAAAACTTGCAGAAGAGCTAACTAAGCTTACTGTACTTGAGGCTAACGACCTTAAAACTATCCTTAAGGATGAATACGGCATCGAGCCTGCTGCTGCAGCTGTTGCTGTAGCTGGTCCTGCTGCTGAAGCTGGTCCTGCTGAAGACGAAAAATCAGAATTCACTGTTACTTTGAAGGATGCTGGTGCATCTAAGGTTGCAGTTATCAAGGCTGTTAAAGAACTTACTGGTCTTGGTCTTGGTGAAGCTAAAGCTATCGTTGACGGCGCACCTGCACCTGTTAAAGAAAAAGTCTCTAAAGACGACGCTGAAGCTGCTAAAAAAGCTCTTGAAGAAGCCGGCGCTACAGTCGAACTTAGCTAATTTCAATTATTCGACCAATTGGTAACCTATCAATCAACTGCCGCTCTATACCAGAGCGGTTTTTGATTGCAAGAGCAAAATTAACAACGCTTTTTATTCTACCCCTAATAATCATGTGGAAAAGAAAAGATACGATTCGCACTGCTCGGCTTTGATATACTGAGTACATGCGCAAAACCACAAGCGGGTTCACTATAGTCGAACTTTTAATCGTTATCGTTGTCATAGCCATTCTGGCCGCTATAACCATAGTTGCTTATAACGGTATCCAAAATCGCGCGAATGACACCGCTGTAAAGAATGACCTAGCAACACTTCGAAAGAAAATCGAGATGTTCCGCACCACTAACGAAACTTATCCATACTCGGGCGATCTAGACTCGCTAGGGTACAAAGCCTCTAAATCGTCATACCTCATTGATCCGTCATTTGGAAACATACTGTATTGCTATTCATATGATCCTGGCAATACTATGTATGCGATTGGCGCTGTCAGTAAATCAGGCAAAAACTACTACGCAGCTCTCAACTCGGCAGTCCAAGAATATGCCGGACCATTATCATTTAAAGTTAATGCCTGCGATTCACTTGCGACGATTACCGGTCTAACGCTGACACGAAGCTATGCGGGATACAACCCTAGTGACACAGTCACTGGACCATGGCGAACCTGGGTCGGTCAATAGCTAATATTGACAACATTTTGACCAGCTGTTATATATAGGGGTGATACCACTACAAAAAAGACAAAAAGGAAATTGCGAGTTACCATGTCTGAATTACCAGAAAAACAGGTTAAACGACTTCGATCGTTAATCCAAGAGGCAGAGACCAACCTGGCTGCCGCCAAAGAACTATTAATTAGCATCATCGGTGACGATGATCAAATTGTGACGCCACGAAACAGCCAAGAAGGCGTTTCTGGCAAAATCGTCGAAGGTGTTTTCGATGGTCAAATTATGATCGGCCCAGATGGCAAAAGCTATCCAGTGCCAGCTAACTACGCCAGCAAGTCAAAGCTCGTTGAAGGCGACATTCTAAAACTAACGATTGCTGATGACGGTGGCTTTATTTACAAGCAAATCGGTCCAATTGAACGCCGCCAAATCATCGGCACGCTTGTCCAACACGACGGTGCCTACTACGTCGAGGCAAATGGCCGCGAATACCGTATCTTGCTTGCCAGCGTAACGTACTTCCGCATTAATATCGGCGACCAAGTCACGATCGTTATCCCAGAAGACAACCCAGAAGCTACCTGGGCTGCAGTCGAAGCCGCTCTCTAAGAGCGGTTTTTTGTTGGCAAAACAACTTCACAAAAACAACAACACGCGCCGCGTGTATTTCAGCGTACAATAGGTACATAAACAAAGTTGGAACCCTGTCGTGTCAAAGGCGTTATACCGAAAATACCGTAGCAAATCTCTTGATGAAGTCATTGGTCAGTCACATGTGACTGACATTTTGCGCCGATCCCTCGAGCAGGGGAATATTGCCCACGCTTATCTACTGACTGGCCCACGTGGTGTTGGCAAGACATCAATTGCTCGCATTTTAGCCTACGAAATCAACAAACTTCCGTACGACGAAGAGACGACGAACCTCGATATTATTGAAATTGATGCCGCCAGCAATAATGGCGTCGAGGATGTACGTGATCTGCGCGAAAAAGTTCGCATTGCGCCCGTTGCTGCCAGCAAAAAGATTTACATTATCGACGAGGTTCACATGCTGTCAAAGCAGGCCTTTAATGCGCTACTAAAAACCCTCGAGGAACCACCAGCCCACGCTGTCTTTATCCTCGCGACAACAGACGTCGATAAGCTACCCGATACCATTATTAGCCGCACGCAGCGGTTTACATTCCGTGCCATTAGTCCGGCGGATGCTGCTACACACCTAAAATCAATCGCTGATAAAGAAAATATCAAAATCGACGATGATGCCTTGGCGCTCATCGCAGCACGCGGTGATGGTAGCTTCCGCGATAGTATTAGTCTATTAGACCAGCTACGTGGTCTGGCGGACAGCGGCACAACGATTACGCGTGAACTCATTGAACAATCGCTTGGCCTGGCGCCAGCCGCGACCATCGATCAACTCCTTGCTGCCTATGAATCCAAAGATCTAAAAGCAATCGTTGACCTACTAGACACCAGTGAACGTAACGGCCTACAGTCGACTGTTGTCGTAAGTCAGCTGATTGCCACAGTGCGCAGTTTGCTTGTCGAAAAACCGCAGCTTATTCCACTACTCGATCAACTACTTGATGTATCGAAATCATCTCAGCCATCAATCAAACTACTTACCGTACTGGCTGCGCACGCTGCACCAAAACCAAAATCAGTTGCTCTCGCAGCACCGGCACCAACCATCAGCGCCCCAATTGCCGAATTGGCCAAACAGGCAACACAACCTACCCCTAAAATGCCTGCACCCCAGATCACACCAAAGCCCGTCATAGCTAAATCGGAGCCAGTTGTTGCAACACCGGCAGCCGCAGCAACAAGCGGAAATGATTTTGATCTAGACTGGACACAACTAGTTGAATTTACACGAACCAATTACGTCGCAATCTATAGTGTCCTGCAAAAATGTTCACCTGAAGTAAACGGCAATACACTGACACTCTACACCGGCACACCGTTCTGGAAACGAAAACTTGACGACACCAAACACCGTCTCAATCTGGTTGATGCTCTCATTAAAACAGGGGCAGGCGATATGATCATCGACACCATCGGCACACCGCCACCACCGAAAGATGAGACAGCTGCGGCAGTTGCTGCTATTATGGGTGGAGGAGAAGAAGTGAGCGTAGGCGAGTAGCCTACATACTGGAGTTAACATGGCGACCAAAGAAATACCTGCCGGAAAAGTGCCACCCCAAAATATCGACGCCGAGAAGTCACTGCTCGGTGCTGTTTTAATTGACGAAGAGACACTGGCTGATATTAGCGAGCACGTCAAACCAAAGGATTTCTACGACAAACGCCACGCCACAATCTTTGGCGGTATGACCCGCCTATACGAACGACACAAACCTGTCGATCTTTTGACACTTTCAGAAGAATTAAAGAAAAAGGACGAGCTTGATATGGTTGGAGGTTCAGCCTACCTGACCGAGCTAACTAACTACGTTCCGACTGCCGCTCACGCCGAAGCATACGCCGAAATGGTAGCATTAAAGGCCGTCCGCCGCCGCCTGATTAAAGCTAGCTCAATGATTAGTGAACTGGGTTATGACGAAGACAATAGCACTCAGGAGCTTCTTGAAAAAGCCGAGGCTGAATTATTCAGCGTTAGCGACCAATCATTAAAACAAGACCTCGTTAGTATTGAAACAATTTTGAATGATAGTTTTGACCGCATGGAAGAACTGCACCGTAACAAGGGAGCTCTCCGTGGTGTACGAACTGGTTACCGTGACCTAGACAACATGACAGCCGGTCTGCAACGATCTGATCTTATCATCCTCGCTGCCCGTCCTGCGATGGGTAAGACCACGCTCGTCACAAACTTGGCATACAACGTTGCGACAGTTGCCAAGCAGGCCGTGCTGTTCTTTAGCCTAGAGATGAGTAAAGAGCAGTTGGTCGACCGTATGTTGGCTGATGCATCGGGTGTTGACGCCTGGAATATTCGTACCGGTAATCTATCTGACGAGGATTTCTCGAAATTATCTGATGCCATGGGTGAAATGGCCGAAGCGCCAATCTTTATTGATGACACGCCAGGCGTATCAGTGCTCGAAATGCGCACCAAAGCCCGCCGTATCGCACACGAACAGCCAATCGGGCTGATCATCATCGACTACCTGCAGCTGATGCAGGGAAGTGGCAAAAACGATGGCAACCGCGTTCAAGAGGTGAGCGAGATTTCTCGTGGTCTCAAGCTGATCGCGCGTGAATTAAACGTACCGGTTATTGCACTGTCACAGCTATCACGTTCAGTCGAATCACGTAGCCCACAAATCCCACAGCTGGCCGACCTGCGCGAATCAGGATCTATCGAGCAGGATGCCGACATCGTTATGTTCATCTACCGTGAAGCCTACTATAACCCTGAAACCGAACGAGAAAACATCACCGATCTGATTATCGCCAAACACCGTAACGGTCCTGTCGGTAAAGTTGAGCTCTACTTCCACCCAGAACGCCTCCGCTTTATGTCACTCGACAAACATCACGACGGCTAAGCTATTTCTATACTCTCACTTCCTCGTGCTATACTAAAAAGTACTTTATGAGTAGGAAAATCACAGATTACTTCCTGTACCGCTGGCGCTATATTATCGGCTACGGCGTCATTGGATTAACTATCGTTGGCTTGTTGCTTGTTGCATTCTTGTATGCACCTGGCGGACTGAGCGAAAATGAGATGAAGACTGTTGTGGCTAGCGGTAATCTATCTCTCACATCATTGGAATCATTCAAACCGACATCAATCATTAATCTACCGTATAACTTGCTGCAGCATGCTAGTATGGCACTGTTTGGTGTTAATAATCTAAGCATTAAGCTTCCGTCACTTATTCTTGGTGGCCTATCGGCTGTCGGTATGATCCTGCTGCTACAAATGTGGTTCCGTCGTAACGTTGCTGTCCTAACGACTGTCCTGATCATTACCACTGGTCAGTTCTTGTTTATGGCCCAAAACGGTACGCCGGGCATTGGTTATATATTTTGGTCAGTGTGGCTGCTCGTCGCCGCAATGATGGTATCCCGACGCGCAAAATTCCTTGGGTTATGGAAAGTGATCTTGTTCAGTTCTGCTGCGTTCAGCCTCTATACACCGCTTAGTATCTATATACTCATTGCGCTTATTAGTGCAGTTGCCCTTCATCCGCACCTCCGTTATCTGATGCGTCAATTGCTCAAGGCTCGTGCCAAGGTCGCGATTGCCTCGGCCTGTGCGCTCATTATCATCACGCCACTTATTTATGGCATCATTAAAGATCCGTCAGTAGCATTAACACTCCTTGGTATTCCAAGTGAAATGCCGGACTTAAAAGAAAACTTGTTAATTCTCCTCAAGCAATATTTTAGCTTCATGAGTATCAGTAATGGTGTCGCAACCACACCAATTTACAGTCTAGGATCGATGATTTTAATCGTCCTTGGTATTATTCGACTATCAACCACAAAATACACCGCTCGTAGCTATATTATTAGCGCCTGGGTACTGTTATTGCTGCCAGTCTTATTGATCAACCCAGCATTTACAAGCATTACATTCGTACCTGCTATGTTATTGATGGCAATGGGCATTAGTACATTACTACGAAGCTGGTACCAACTTTTTCCAAAGAATCCCTATGCTCGTATTGTCGGCTTGCTGCCGTTAACTATTCTTGTCGGCGGAATGTTCTTTAGTGGACTGGAACGCTATGTTTATAGCTATACCAATAACCCGCAAGTCGCGACTTACTTCTCACATGACCTTAAATTGCTCAATAAACAATTAGCTATCAAGAGCCGCCCAAACATAACACTCTTGGTATCACCGGCCGAAAAACCTTTCTATGATATTGTCGCTCGTCACAATAAAAAGCTTGTTGTTTCGACACCATCGAACACAACGACACCAACAACTATCGTCAGCCGCGATGCATATGCCATGGGCAAATACGGCGAACCCAAGCAAATCGTGACAGACCCACTAACAAATGGTTCAGATCGCTTTTACATCTATAAAAGAGACTAAAAATAACGTATACTAAGAACATAAACAAGACAGAGGAGACAGAGTATGGCTTTTGATAAAATGAAAATGTTGAATGATTTGCGTAAAGCGCAAAAAGACCTTGCAAAGGAAATTATTGAAGTTGAAGCAGGTGATGGCGCAGTTGTTGTTCAAATCAACGGTGAGCTAAAGATCAAAAGCGTCAAGATCGACCCAGCAGCCGTTGACCTAGATGACATTTCAGAACTAGAGCACTGGATCGAAATCGCTGTACGTGACGGCCTCGCCAAAGCTCAAGAAGTTGCTGCTGAAAAAATGAAGCCACTTATGGGCGGCCTCGGTAACCTCGGTCTCTAAAGGTTAGTCTATGGCGCAGCTTCTTCCTGCAGCGCTACTACGCGCAATCGATGAATTAGGACGTCTACCTGGTGTCGGTGCTCGCACCGCAGAACGGTATGCATATTTCTTGTTGCGCAGCGACCAGCACGTCAATGACAAGCTCGCCTCGGCCATCGCACAGCTGCATACAGGCGTTAAAACCTGCCCAGTGACATTCGCACTTATCGATACAGACGAGGATGTATCTGCGCTCTATAGTGATCCATCACGTAATAAAAAACTTATTGCAGTGGTTGAAGAGCCACTCGATATCATCGCACTAGAACGGACCGGCCAGTATAACGGCACCTATCACGTTCTGGGTGGTGCTATTTCACCAATCGATGGCGTTGGGCCAGAACAACTTCATATTCCTGAACTCCTAAAACGTATCAAGGAAGATGAAGTTGAAGAACTTATTATCGCAACTAACGCCAGTGTTGAAGGCGAATCAACCGCACTCTTTTTGCAGCGCCATATTCAAGAGCAGGGCATGACTATTAAAATGAGCCGCTTAGCCCGCGGCTTGCCAGTTGGCGTTGACCTAGAATACGCTGATCAGATTACCTTAACTCACGCTCTTGAAGGCCGCCGAATACTCTAACCAAATAAATAGACCCTCACATGGAGGGTCATAAGTTCTGGAGCAATGCTCGACAGCTACCACCGCAAAAGCGGAACGTTTAGTTACTCTAGAAGTACGGAATAACAGCGCGGCTGGGCTAGGTGAATGCTTGAGTGACGTTAATCACCATGATTTCCACCTAGCCCAGCCCGTACGCTATCTACTTGGACCGACTGCGATCGTTCACCCACCAAAAGACGCAGGTAAAAACGCAGAATATCGCCCCCCAGACTACCGAGTGTGAGCCAACAATAACGCGCGGCGTCATTAAGTAGCCGACAAGGGCACTAATACCAATAAGCACCACGAGCCCAGTGGCTACCCAGATAAAAAACTTACCTAACCGTGAGTACTTTTGGTAGTCATCTCGATCATCTTGGGTTTTTCTACCACGCACAATGTAGGCAAGCATCATCGTCAGTAGTGCAGCAGCACTTACGATCATGAACGCTACAGACACTACCAGTGCTACTATTTCCAGCATTATTTTCTCCTGTGGATCGTGGCCGTATGTATGTCTCTGTACTTCCAGCCAAGCAATGACTAAACTGATAATATTATATATCATTGCAATAATTTTGTCAATTTACGAGCTGTCATGGAAACAACAAAGAAAAAGACCCTCACATGGAGGGTCAAAAGTGTTTTGGAGCAGTGCTCACGAATGGTATAAGTGTCGGAGCCGAAGCTCATCCCCC
>DASVHL010000036.1:0-4314 GCA_036382575.1 Saccharimonadales bacterium (SeqCode)
GGGGAGGCAACTATAAACTCGTTGTCGACGGTAAAGACATTAACCAGTACATGAAGCAGGCCACCATCGCTATCGAAGACAAAGACTTCTATAAACACGGCGGCATTAGTCTGAGTGGTATTTCACGATCACTCCTGAATAACGCCAACGGTGGTAGCATCCAGGGTGGATCAACTTTGACGCAGCAGCTAGTAAAACAGGTCTTTTTTGCCGACGAAGCCCAAAACCGTGGCCTAAGCGGTGTACCGCGTAAAATCAAAGAAATGATCCTGTCGGTTGAAGTTGAGCGTATGTACGACAAAGACAGTATTCTCAACCTCTACCTCAACGAGTCGCCTTACGGCGGCCGCCGTAACGGAGTTGAGTCAGGTGCACAGACATACTTTGGCGTATCAGCAAAAGATCTAACACTGCCACAGGCAGCGATCCTGGCTGCCATTCCTAACCAGCCGGGTCTATATGATCCATACAATATTGCTGGCCACGAAGCGCTGATTGCTCGTCAACACAAGGTTCTCGACAGCATGACCGAGCAAGGTTACATCACCAAGACACAGGCCGATGATGCCAAGAAATATCCAATTCTTGATAATATCCTCCCAGCTTCAGACCCATACAAAGACATCAAAGCACCACATTTTGTTCAAATGGTTCGTGCACAATTAGAGCGAGAACTTGGTAAGGCAACTGTTGGTCGTGGCGGCCTCACCGTAACCACAACCCTGGATGTACGTATTCAAAACAAGCTTGAAGAATCAATGACCGCTATGTTTGCATCGTCGACACCTAACTACGCTGGTTTTACCAACGGTGCTGCCACAGTCGAAGACACACAAACTGGGCAAATCGTTGCCATGATGGGTAGCCGTGACTTTAACTACGAAGGTTTCGGTCAAGATAACGCCGCAACAGCCTACATTCAACCTGGGTCAACTATTAAACCGCTTGTTTACGCTCAGCTATTCAGCAATCAAGGTGCCGGCAAAGCCAACTACGGTAGTGGCTCAGTCCTCGCTGACGATAACTCTATGGGTTCTATTTACGGCGCAACATTAAAGAACGCCGATGGTAAATACCTAGGTGGTATTAATATCCGCAAGTCACTTGCTTTGTCTCGCAACGTCCCTGCCGTCAAGGCCATGTACATCGCAGGTATTCAGCCAACACTTAATACTATTCGTGCCCTGGGTGACACCAACTACTGTACCCAAGGTGCCGATGCTCAAGCTGGCCTTTCGTCATCAATCGGTGGTTGTGGTACACGTCAAATCGATCATGTGAATGCCTTTGCATCACTCGGTCGCATGGGTGTATACAAGCCAATCAGTACTGTCCTAGAAGTAAAGAACAGCCAAAAGGAAGTCATCAAGAAATACAAAGATGAAAGTAAGCAGGTCATCGACCCACAGGTAGCCTACATCCTAGCTGATATCCTTAGTGACGATAATGCTCGTGCGGGTCTTTACGGCCGCAACTTCTACGGATTATCTGTTCCTGGTGTTAAAACTGCCACCAAGACTGGTACATCTGACAAAGGTGGTCAGCCAAAAGACATCTGGACAATGAGCTATAGCCCAGCCCTTACTATGGGCGTATGGTTTGGTAATCCTGACACCCGCGTCCTGACCAACGGTAACTCGTCGCTTCCTGCCAAGATTATTGGCCAAGTTATGGAATACGCCCACAAAGATGTGTACGCATCTGAAAGCAAATGGGATCCAGCCAACGGCGGCAGTTGGTTTACTCGACCTGCTGGTATCCAAACTATCAACAACGAGCTGTTCCCATCTTGGTACAACAAAAGCCAAGGTCAGAACAACGCCAAGATGACCTTTGACCGCGCCTCGAAGAAAAAGGTTACCGACTGTACGCCAGCCAGTGCCAAGATCGAAATTGATGTTCAAAAAATCACTGATCCGATCACAAAGAAAGATGTATTCCTCGCACCAGACGGCTACGACCCAACCAAGGACGATGATGTTCATGCCTGTGGCGATGCACAGCCAACAATCACGAACATCAGTGCAACTAAAAAGGGTGTTATATCGGTCGATGTTGTTGCTGGCAAGAATCCGCTGCAGCAGGTTGAGATCCGAGTTGGTGGTACCGTCGTTGCCACCCTACCAGCCTCTGCAAGTGGGACATTCAAGGGAAACTACACCCCAACAAGCGATGGTAACCAGACAGTGACCGTCACCGTAACCGACAGTGTTTACTACACAGCCACCAAATCCGAAGATCACGAATTTAACGATTAGTTGATTACTGGAACAAATAAAAACCACTCCGCCCAGGAGTGGTTTTTAAATGACAGTTTTCTCTATTCTTGCTTATCAACAAGATCAATCAAAGCAGCTTCGCGCTGGGTTGATGTCCGTGGCTTGCGTGAAGGCCGCTGTGTGGCATTTGGAGGTACTGCCTGCTTATTGGGACGTTTTGTGAATCGGCGCTCTTTTGAGTCGCTATGAAAGGCCTTCACTGGTTCTGCCACAACAACTTCAGTCTTTGTCTCAACTACAGGCTGCGGTTGAACACGGCGCTTACCGATTGGCTTTTGCTTAGGCGCTGGAGCTGACTGCTGACGTTCGACAGGCTTAGCGAACATCATTTTACCAGCTGCCGTCTGTAGGCTACGAATAAACTCGATCTCGATTGTTTGCCCGATGTTCTTGCTGGCATGTTCGACAACAACCATCGTACCATCGGTTAGATAGCCAACACCCTGGTGCGAATCTTGGCCTTTTTGAACTAATTCGAGTAACATCTTTTCACCTGGCAAATACGCCATACGAAGACTTTGCGCTAGCTCGTTAACATTCAACACTGTAATGCCTTCGACAACTGCTACCTTATTAAGGTTATAGTCAATCGTACAAACGGCGGCACCGTGCTTTTTAGCTAAGGTCAGTAATCGCTCGTCGACACCCTCTTCTGCCTTGCTGCCATCTTGTAGAATTTCCACCTTCAAGTGTGGCATTGCCTGCAGTTCCTTTACGACGTCCAGGCCGTAACGCGCACGAGCTCGCTTATCGTGATCAGCATTATCCGCGAGGAATTGCAGCTCGCCAATGACACTTCGTGGAATCACCAACGCGTCACCAATAAAGCCTGACTGTGCAACAGCTATAATGCGGCCATCAATCAATACCGATGTATCAACCAAGATAGGTCGCGATTGTTTGCGTGATAAATTCTGACGAGGTAATTTGACTACCAGATAAGTTACTTCAGCAAGGATTGCCAGGGTGGCAATCACGAGTAATGTTTCTATTGCTTGCATATGTTTTCTTTCTGACTACTGTAGATAGTCAATTAAGGCTTGGCGTAAATCACCGACACCTTTGATAAATGAGTTCTTTTGACCAGCCTTAGGGCCAATCGCCTGGGTAAAGCCAAGCTTCTTTGCTTCGGCAGTACGTCGATCGCTACTATGAACGCTACGAATTTCACCGCCAAGTCCGATTTCACCGAAGACAACTAGACCATCGTCCAGCCGCTTACCAGCTGCGGCACTCGCGATTGCCATACAGATCGCAAGATCAGCGGCTGGATCATTTAGCTTTAGCCCGCCAACAACATTAATGTAAATATCTTTATCTGATAAATTCAGTTTTGTGCGTCGTTCAAGAACGGCGATTAACAAATTAAGTCGGTTAAGATCAAAGCCTGAGGCTGTGCGTTTAGGATAGCCGAAACTGGTCGGATTGACAAGTGCCTGAATCTCGACAAGAAGTGGCCTCGTCCCTTCTAGAGTAGCCATGACGACTGATCCGTCGGCATTTTGACGCTCGGCTAGTAGCGCTGCTGATGGATTCTCGACGACACGCAACCCTTGTTCGTACATCTCAAAAATCGCCGCTTCATTGGTTGAGCCAAAACGGTTTTTGACCGCTCGAACTACCTTGAATCCACCGTAACGATCGCCTTCAAATTGCAGCACAACATCAACCAGATGCTCTAAAACCTTCGGACCGGCGATGCTACCTTCTTTTGTAACATGCCCAACAAGGACGACCGCCGCTCCGGCTTCTTTGGCAGCACGAATAATCACGTTACTACTGTTGGTAATCTGACTAACCGTACCTGGAGCCGAGGTGATTTCGTCCAAACTGAGGGTTTGGATTGAGTCAATAATAACGAGTCTGTACTGACCTGATCGAATCGTAGCCGCAATATCATCAGCACTTGTGCTGGCCACAAAATGCAGCTGTTCGCGCGTGTTGGCGCCTAGTCGTTCGGCTCGCAGCTTTACTTGACTGGCCGACTCCTCACCGCTAGCATACAGGACTGGCTCGTTCTTACCCACTTCACTGG
>DASVHL010000037.1:0-5031 GCA_036382575.1 Saccharimonadales bacterium (SeqCode)
GAGAGAAAGATTTTGCGTAATTGCATAGCAAATTGTATTGTCTAAATAATCTGACGGAAAAACCTTAAAGAACAGGTATAATAAGCAGTAGATGAATGCCAAGCTTGAAGCCAAATTAAAGACATTGCCGCGTAGTAGCGGGGTGTATTTTCACAAATCCGCCAAAGGTGAGATTATTTACGTTGGCAAAGCAGCGGTACTAAAGAATAGGGTGCGGCAGTATTTTCAATCAACGCGCGATATGGACGTTAAAACTCGGGCACTTGTTGCGGAAATTGAGGATACTGACTGGATTGAAACAGAAAGTGAAATTGATGCACTGTTTCTAGAGTCTGAAATGGTCAAGCGCTACATGCCGCGCTATAACATTCTGCTACGTGACGACAAATCCCAGACCTTTATTCGCATTGATATGAAGAGTGAGTGGCCGTATCTTTGCTTTACGCGTAATCCGGCAGATGATGGTGCCGAATATTTTGGTCCGTATTACAATGCGTTTGCTTTGAAAAAAGCACTTCGTTATTTGCGCAAGACATTTCCATATTACATAAAAGAGCCACGACCAGGTGCGCGAGTAAGTCTTGATGCGCATCTAGGGTTAGAGCCACATAATATGACGAGTGAAGAGTATCATGGTGAGCTTCGTAAATTAGTCAGCTACATTAAGGGCAATCGTGTCCAGCTTGTCAAAGAACTAGAGCGGGACATGAAAACAGCGGCTGGTCTACATGATTTTGAACATGCGGCTGAGCTTCGTAATCGGTTGCAGAATCTCAAAGAATTGCAGCGAAGAATTATGTTTGGCGACAAGGAATTCCTTGATATTAGTAAAGACAAGGCGCTAAGTAAGCTAACTGATTTATTGATGCTTGCTAAAACACCCGCTCGCATTGAAGGTTATGATATCTCGCATATGAGTGGCACGAATGTCGTTGCCAGTATGGTGGTATTTACGAATGGCGTTTCGGATCGATCGAATTATCGTAAATTTAAGATGACCAAGCAACAGAACGATGATTACGCCAATATGTACGAAACGATCTATCGCCGAACAAGCGAGAAGAATTTAAAAAGCTGGGGTATGCCAGATTTACTATTAATTGACGGTGGTAAAGGGCAGCTTGATGCGGCGCTGAAAGCCCTGGAGGCTAGAGAGCTAACAATCCCAACGGTGAGTGTCGCCAAACGTGAAGAAGAGATTATTATTCATCAGACACGATCAAACATCAGAACAGACGGATTAGTTGATTTACAGCAAAATCCACAACCTGCTGTGTCGGTTATGAACTCTGGTGAGTACTATATCGTTAACCTTCATGCTGGTCAGGTGAATGCCGGATCGCATTCTCGTAATCTGCGCGGGGGAGCACCAGTGCAGGCGAATTATACTGACGTCGTCAAACTGTTCCAACGTATCCGTGACGAGTCACATCGATTTGCGGTTAGTTATCACACGGTCCTGAAACGGCAGAAGCAAACAGCGAGTAGTCTGGAGGATATTCCAGGCATTGGACCGGCAACTCGCAAAAAGCTGATTAAAACATTCGGTAGTTTGCGTGGAGTGCAGCAATCTACTGAACAAGATATCGCAACTGCCATTGGCGTCGCCAAGGCTGCCGTGTTGATGAAATACCTGTCACGCGAGTAGCGCTTATGCTATAGTGTCAAGTAAGGAAAAGCATCAAAAATGACACAAACATTCAAACGTTTTCAGCAAGGATTCACGGTTATCGAAGTTGCAGTAGTCGTGGCAGTGCTCGCAGTGTTAGCGAGTATTATTTTCGTTTCATATAGTAGCTATCGTGAAGATGCACGTGATGTGCAGCGGAAGAGTGATCTACAGAATATCGCAAGCGCCATCAAGGCATATGGAACATGGAAGGGTAATTTCGTTGAAACTGATAGTGGCTGCGGCGTTGATAGTGATGGTGCTGGTGGTACGCCTGCCGATGGCAACGGATGGTTGACAGCTGGTCCTGGTGATCTAGGAGCAAGTTTATATCCTCGATCAATTGTTCAGTGTCTGCAGGATGCCAAAGTTCTTAAAGAAGGCGATTTTCTTGACCCGACTGGTTGTACGTGGGACGCAGGTGGTATATGCGGCTCATGGAACGGCGTGCCGGCCAAAGCGTACATGAAAGCCACATGTACAAAAGGTGGTGTCAAAAAGACTTATGTATTTGGTCATCTAGAAGGTGTGGCGCGCAGTGACGCGGCTATCGACGCATTATGTGATGCAAACACCGTGACTGGATTTACATCTGATGGACAAAAATGGGGCACTCATTACGGTATGAATTACTATATCGAGATTCAGTAGTATGGATGGTCTTTTTTTCAGTGCCAATAGAAAACGTCTAGGTGAGACACTGACTGGTGCGCCATTGATTGTTACCGCCTACACACAGACACAGCGACGGGCAGACATGGCCTGGTATTTTGAACAAGAATCGAACTTTTGGTGGCTTACGGGTATTGATGCACCTGATTGGCAGTTGATTGTTGATACTACTCGGCATAAAAGTTGGTTGGTGGCGCCGGATGTCGATGAGGTCCACAAGGTATTTGATGGAAGTTTATCGTACGATGTGGCGTTGCAACAAAGTGGTGCTGACGAAGTACTAACACATCGTCAGGCGGATGAAAAAATTGCTGAACTTGCTCGTTTGCATAGCGTTGTCTATACGGTGGGTGATGACCCACAGGCAGCTCATTACAACTTTGCGCTTAATCCTGCATCTGTCGAACTGAAGCGTCAATTGGGACGTATATTTAAGGAAGTACGTACGGCACGACCCGAGTTAAATAAACTGCGTGCTATTAAGCAAGCAGTTGAACTGGAGGCGATGCAGCGAGCAATTGACATGACGATTGATGGTTTCGTGGCTGTACGCGATAAAATGCAGGCGTTTAAATATGAGTATGAGATTGACGCCGAATTTAGCTATCTGTTTCGTCGGCGTGGGGCCGAGGGCCATGCCTATGATCCAATAGCTGCGGGTGGTCATAACGCCTGTACTCTCCATTATGTTGCTAATACCGAGCGTCTAAAAAAGCGCCAGTTAGTATTACTGGATATTGGTGCGCGGGCCGGCGGTTATGCGGCCGATATTACCCGTACCTATGCTTTTGGTGAACCAACTAAGCGACAGATTGAGATTCACGCTGCCGTCCAACTAGCACAGCAGGAAATTATTACCTCTATCGAACCAAACTTATCTGTCGAAGAGTATCAGCGCAATGTTGATGCGGTAATGACTGAGGCGCTATTGAGTGTGGGCCTTATGAAGAGCCGTGATGATACGGATAGTTACCATCGCTATTTCCCGCATGCCATTAGTCATGGCTTAGGTGTAGATGTGCATGATAGCCTGGGCGCTCCAAAATTTTTACAGCCAGGTATGGTGCTGACCGTTGAGCCTGGAATTTATATACCCGAAGAGGGTATTGGTGTGCGGATTGAAGATGATATTTTGGTGACAACGAGTGGCCACAAGAATATGAGCCAGCGGCTATCGACAGATCTCTAAAAAATCGCTACAATGATGCATAGTTTATGAAACAACAATTCTACTTGTTTGTCCTCCGTTGGATGCTCAACTCATTTGGCCTTTGGGTGGCAGTTCGCGTGTTCGGCACTGGTTATAGTGATGCTGAGCTAACGGCAAGTACCTGGGCCTTCCTGGGTGCAGGTTTAATCTTTTCAGTTATAAATGCAGTCTTACGTCCGATTGCAATCATCTTGTCACTACCAGCAATTTTATTAACCCTCGGTTTATTTACGATCGTTGTTAACGGACTAATGGTCTATATCTCACTGATGTTGGCACCAGGCCTACACATGACATTCGGCTACTCGATCATTACAGGAATCGTCTTAAGTCTGATAAACTATATAGTTAGTAGTATATTAGAGTTACGATACGCACGCCAACAGGGGAGAGAATAATGAACATTGATACCATTCTACAAATAGTGACGATTGGCTCGGCCGCTTTGATGATTTTGGCGATCTTGTTACAGCAACGTGGCGCAAGCCTTGGCGCTGGATTCGGTAGTTCTGGCGAGCTATACACGACTCGTCGCGGACTTGATAAAAACCTATTCGAGGTGTCAATTATCCTCGCAGTGATCTTTATTCTGTCTATTCTGGTGAGTCTTCTTTTACCAACGTTTAGCGCGTAAGGGGTGTAGATATGGACAACGAAAAACGTAACTGGCGACAGTTTCAGAAGCTGAAGTTTGATCGTAAGAAATTGCGAAAACGTGTCCGAAAAGCCGAAGGCGCAACTATGCGTCACGCGCATAAATTTATTGTGGGACGACTGGATAATATGCGCGACGTGCGTCGACATATTGTTGGTTGGCTTGTGCTGGTTGGTGCGATGATTCTGATCGTGGGCCTCCAGTTGATGTGGTTTCAAAAAAGCTACCAGACAACGGCACCTGCGAATGGCGGGACGTATGCTGAAGCTTCATTAGGGCCAATTGAAACATTAAATCCACTGTATGCCGCTTCGAATGCTGAAGTTGCGGCAAGTCATTTATTATTTTCATCTCTCTACACTTATGACGAAACAGGACATCTGCGTGGAGATCTAGCAAAGACATCGCAGGTCGATAATACAGGTACGATCTACACGGTGACTTTGCGTTCTGACGCATTGTGGCACGATGGTCAGCATGTCACGGCGAATGACGTAGCGTTTACGTTGAATTTAATTAAAAATCCAGCTACGCGATCGCCCCTTCGTGCTAGTTGGCAGGATGTTAAAGTGAAGGCCGTTGATAATGCCACACTGCAGTTTGAGCTGCCAGCATCATACGCCGCATTCCAGCACGCGCTTACGTTTGCAATCTTGCCAGTTCACATCTTAGGCAATGTTGAACCAGCGACGATTCGCGAGAATACCTTTAGTCGTAATCCGGTCGGTAGCGGTCCATTTAGTTACAAATTATTACAAAATGTCGAAGCGTCGAAGCACCGTGCATTACATATGGCTGCCTACCCTGATTACTATCGCGGTGCCC
>DASVHL010000038.1:0-6266 GCA_036382575.1 Saccharimonadales bacterium (SeqCode)
GGGGACACATTAACAATACGGCTAAAACTCATACGGTCATTTGGCTGGTAGAGTAGTCGCAGATAGGCAATGACATCTTTAATTTCTTTGCGATCGTAAAATCGCACGCCGCCAATAATCTGATAGGGAACGCGTTGTTGCAACAAGGCACGCTCCAATGTGTAACTTTGTGAATTCATGCGATATAAGATCGCAAAGTCACCATATTTACGTGCGCCCATCGTAGCCTGAACGGCAATTCGACTCACCACAGTATAGGCCTCTTCCGCTTCGTCGTAGACAGGATGAACTTGCACAGGCGCTCCAGCTGGTTCTGCCGTCCATAACTCTTTGTCCGTTCGCTGCAAGTTCTTAGTAATGACATTGTGTGCCGCCTCGAGGATCGCACCAGTACTACGATAGTTTTGTTCAAGTTTAATAACCTTCGCGCCAGGAAAATCACGTTCGAAGTTCAGGATATTCGTAAAATCCGCCCCGCGCCAGCTATAGATCGACTGCCAATCGTCGCCAACCACGCAAATATTTCGGTCATCGCCAACCAGGCTTTTAACAATTGCATACTGAGCAGCGTTGGTATCCTGATACTCATCGATTAAAATATGCTTGAACTGAGCGCGCCACTTAGCGCGTATGTCCGGTTGGTCACGAAATAGACGCACCGTTTCGATTAGCAGATCGTCAAAGTCCAAGGCACCAGCATCGATGCGCATTTTTTCGTACAGTGCGTAGATTTTTGCCACTGCTTGCTGAAATGGATAATGACTGGTATTTGCGAATTCTTCTGGACCAACAAGTTCATTTTTGGCATTCGAAATAGCGCTACTGACAGCGCGTGGCTTAATCTGCTTATCGGCAATTGATAATTGCTTCATCGCCTGCTTTATCAGTCCTTGACGATCATCTTCGTCGTAAATAACATAGTTCGATTGAATGCCAATTTTGTCACCATCCAGTCGCAATAGGCGTACGCAAATACCATGAAATGTTCCCATCCATGGCATAAATGATCGCGTCGTTTCTTGGCCTACAAGATGCGCCAAGCGTTCGCGCATTTCCTTGGCGGCCTTATTCGTAAAAGTCACGGCTAAAATTTCATTCGGCCAAACACGTTCCTGAGTCATCAAATACGCAATACGATGCGTTAGCGTTTTTGTCTTACCACTTCCTGCACCGGCTAAAATAAGGACCGGCCCAGTCGTGGTTTTTACCGCGTCAGCTTGCGCGGGATTAAGATCTTGTAGAATATCCATTACTTCTATTATAACGGATAAGGCTATAAAAGCAGGCTAGATAATATGGAATAGGTAGAGTACAGCTGCGCCACCGCCACCGATAATCAGAAGCAAAACAATCCAAACAATCCACAACCATCCAGACTTCTTTTTGACAGGGTGAGCAAGCGGTTGATGGTAGTTATTTGTATCATAGATGCCACCGTTCGTTTGGTCGCTCGTACTTGGCTCTTCTTTGTATTGCTGTGGAATTGAGGTAGGCCCAGTTGGGACAGGAATTTCGCTAGCTGGCTTCTCTACTTCAGGTTGCTTTTTTTCCTCTTCTGGTGCTGACACTTCGGCTTTAGATTCTGACTCAGTAGGGGTCACTTCAGGAGTTGGCTCTGCTTCGTGCGCGCTCGTGTCACCGTCAGTTTCAATTGCCATCAAATCTTTTTGCAGTTCAGGTGGAAGAATAGGCGCAACATCAGCCGCTGTCGCTGGCAATTGGTCATTAGGGTCATCGTTAGTGATAGTATCATCGTTCTCGGCAGCCGCAGTTGAGACAACCGGCTCAGGAACAACATCGCTCGTAGGTCCACCTAGTGGGCGTTTTTCGACTTTGGCGTCAGTAATAAATGGAGAAGTTAATGGTTCTGGGGTTGTGTCTTCTAAATCATCCAACGAGAAGACTGTGTCGTCCTCATCATCAGATTCTTCCGTAGGCATCGTCGCTACTTGTTCAGTCTTTTCAGATTCGGAAGTTGTGTCAGCTTCAGGTTGGTAGCCTGACATCTCTAATGGATCTGGCCATTCGTTTTGTTGGTGTGAAGGAGACTGGTTGTCAACAACCGACACAGATTCAGTCTCGCTATGATCAGGTGTAGGAATATCCTCGACTTCTTTAACTGGTGCAGTCGTCGGCTCAAAGTTCTTTGCAGCTGGTTCGATTGTCGCACCCTGGCGAGACGCAGTTGGTTTTGGTACATTTTTCATGTCAGACGATGGATGAACAACATCCATAAACCGACCCGAGCGACGAGTTGCGAGTGGCGCAGGTGCCGCTGTTACTGGTGAAAGTGCTGACGCCGCTACGCTATCAGTTTTCGCTGGACCATTGACCGATGTGAGTGCACTGTTCAATTGATCAAGAGAAGGGCGCGAGGTATCAGGTAGCGTCGAATTAATATCAAGTGTTTTGATGTCATCATTTTTCGGGGGCTCAACTTTTGGCACACCACTCATCAAGTTGTTTACGGCCTTATCAAGTTCATCAAAATCTAGTTCGCTCATTTCCCCACCTTATTTCTTGACGACTGATCCGTCTTTATGTGCCTTTTTAACAATTGTATTAAATGCATGAATATCAAGGCTGGCCCCGCCAACTAACAGTCCATCAATACCATCAAGTGCCAAATAATCCGCCGCGCTATCAGCAGTGACACTACCGCCATATAGCACACGAATCGTGCTAGCTGCAGCTGGACCATAAAGATGCTTGATCTGGCTTCGGATTGCCGTTACTGCCTTGGTAACATCGCCCGGTAACGCATTGTCACCAGTGCCGATCGCCCAGACAGGTTCGTACGCAATAATCACATCATCGAGCTCTTCACTCGTGACGTTCGCCAAACCACCAACCAGTTGATCATGTAAGATGTCATGTGTTTCGCCTGCGGCACGTTCACTGGCTGTTTCGCCAATACAGAGGATTGGTCGGATATGATTACGAATCGATGCCTGCACCTTTGCTCGTACATCCTTATCTGTCTCGCCAAACACATGACGGCGCTCAGAATGGCCGACTAATGCATAGTCAACGATACCGCATAATTGCGTCGCTGAAACTTCACCGGTATATGGGCCATGGTCACGCCAATAAAGGTTCTGTACTGCCAATTTAAATTGACGACGGTCAACCTGCAAACTTAATGATTGTAACGCCAAAAGGGTTGGGGCTAATACAATTTCAACATCACGACGAACATCAATTTCCTTGGCAAGTGCATGCAAATACAAGCTTGCCTCATGGGTATTGAGGTTCATTTTCCAGTTACCAATAATGAGTTTCTTATCTCGGGCCATATACTACTTATGCTTCTTTGCTATTCAGTGTAGCTTAATTGTCATCATGCGTCTAGCAAACTTTCGACACCTGGCAGCTTTTCGCCTGCCATCAGTTCCAAACTTGCTCCGCCACCAGTGGAAACGTGGCTAAAACTGTCACCGGCTCTAGCGTCCCAGTTCAGTACAAAGTCAGCCGTATCACCACCACCAATAATCGAGGTAATGTCTGGATGGGTTGCAAGAACGAGAGCCAGGCGTGCCGAGCCATGGGCAAACTGCGGCAGTTCAGCGTAGCCAAGCGTACCATTCCAGATAACTGTCTTGGCTTTTTCAACTACCTTAACGACAGTGTCGATGCTATCGTCACCAATATCAAGGGCTTTGTCAGATTCACCAACATCATTAACCGCCACATTTAGGCGCTCTTCGGTCGCCTCGAGGCTATGACCAACTGCAAGATCAGTCGGTAGAAGAATAAACTCATCGACCTTATCTGCTCCAACTTTTTCAGTGGCAGCTTTATAGATTTCATCAATCACGGTCTTTTCGTCAGCTTCGTACTTGCTCTCACCGAGTTCATAGCCCTTATACGCAAGGAAGGTGTTGGCCATTGCGCCGCCGATGACGATCGTATCGGCTTCGCGGATAAACTCAGAAATAATATCAATCTTATCAGCTACTTTCGCACCACCAACCACGGCCACGAGTGGTCGTTTCGGTGCCTTTACGGCCTGCGTTAAGGTGGTGTACTCACGTTCCAATAAGAGACCTGCAACACTTGGCAGATAGTGAGTAATCGCCGAAGTACTGGCATGAGCCCGGTGCACAACACCGAAGCCATCCTGAACAAAAAAGCGAGCGCCTGAATCTTTGGCAAGTTTTGCCGCAAATTCAGAATCGTTCGCTTCTTCTTCGGAGTAAAAACGGAGGTTTTCAAGCACAATTACGCTACGTTTTGGAGCACGCTTAATTGCCATACTGGCTTTGTCGCCAATAGTCTGATCGACAAAACGAACCGATTCACCCAGTAGTTCAGCCAGACGCTGAGCGACTGGCTCAAGGCTCAGTGACATGTCGCGGCCCTCAGGACGACCAAGATGGCTAATCACCACCACCTTGCAGCCGTCTTTGAGGAGTTGTTTAATTGTCGGCACACTTGATCGAATCCGAAAATCATCATCAATCTTGCCATCACTAGATAGCGGCACATTGTAGTCAGCCCGCAGCAAGACCGTCTGGCCTTGAAGCGGAACTGTATTAATTGTTTGCTTGAAAAACGTCATACCCCACCGTATTTTTATTAGTTATGTTTATTCTAGCACACGAACACGGATTGTATCAGTCGCACCAATCACGCCTGGTTGCTTACCACTTACGATCGCAACTGTCACATTCTCGGCACCGCCAAAGAAGTTATTAGCCTTGAGTTCTTTGGCAAGATCAAGACCGGCACGTTCACCGTCAGGACGAACAAAGCTCTTGTTAGCGTAGCTAAGCGAAAGTTGCTGTGCAGCACGCTTTTCGCTGGTAACACTAATGATTGGAAGGTTTGGTCGGTGAGCGGCAATATTCGCAGCAGTCGCACCAGACTTTGTCTCACAGACAATGGCGGCGACATTAAGCTGTTCGGCCAGGTTAACCGCAGCAGCACTAATAGCGTCCTGTTGACTGTTCTTCATATGGATCACTTCGTGAAGGGCACGAACTGAAGCATTTTCCTGCGTATAGAGAATAACGCGCTTCATAGCAGCCACAGTTTCAAGTGGATAGTTACCGTTGGCAGTTTCGTCTGACAGCATAACTGTATCGGCACCCTGGATAACAGCGTTCGCTACGTCGCTCACTTCAGCGCGTGTTGGATCAGGCGCGTCAACCATACTTGCCATCATCTGTGTTGCCACGATGCTGAGCTTACCGTACTTGCGGCAAAGAGCGATGATCTGACGTTGAACGATTGGTACCACTTCGGCACCAGCTTCAACCGCAAGGTCACCACGAGCTACCATCACACCATCACTGGCTTTGACGATTTCTTCGAGCATGTCGCCCTTGATAGCGGCTTTGGTTTCAATCTTAGAAATAATCTGAGCAGTTGAACCAAGACCAACCATGATCTGGCGAAGGTTGTTAATGTCTTCAGCTGACTGAACAAAGCTAAGAGCCACGTAGTCGATATCCTTCGTTGCACCGTATTCAACATCTTGCATGTCTTTTGGTGTCAGAATATCACCACCGAAGTCAGTGTCAGGAAGATTAATGCCCTTACGGCTCATCAATGTGCCGGCATTTTCAACACGAACCTTGATAGCAGTTTCCGATGTGATCTCAATAACATTCGTACGAATCTTACCGTCAAAGATAAATAGTGGCTGGCCAACTTCAACCTTTTCTGCCAGGTTGTACTGAACAGGAATAATGTTACCGTTGTGTTCTGCGGCGTAGTCAAGGATCAGCTCATCACCGGCAGCAACTGGCATGTTTTCAACCAAGTTACCAAGACGAATCTTTGGACCCTGAAGATCTTGCAAAATAGCAACTGGCTTGCCTAGTTTGTCGCTCGCCTGACGAATCCATTCGATTTGCTGGTCACGCTCTTCGTAACTACCGTGGCTAAAGTTAAGACGGAAGCCGTTTACGCCTGCACGTGCAAGGGCTTCAATTGATTCATAATTGTTTGTTGGTGGACCAAGTGTGGCCAAGATTTTGGTGCGTTTAAAAATAATACTCATATGGCCTATTGTACCACTTATCTCTGTTATTTGAACGAAATTATACCGTCTTCGACGAGAGAGCGAAAATGCCACATACCACGGCCTTCGGTTTTGTACGTCCAGTAAAACCATGCTGCTGCCGATGCATAGGTTGCGATCTGCAGTTCGCCGTGTCGTTTTAAAAGCGCCGCTTTCTCGTCAGCCGTTCGCTTGCTGAGTTTTTCACCCGCAAGCGTAATACTCCATTCGCCCACAACGACTGGCTGCTCTTGTCTCC
>DASVHL010000039.1:0-4325 GCA_036382575.1 Saccharimonadales bacterium (SeqCode)
GGCGGTATGGATATTATTACGGCACTCGTGAACGCCGAGCAGACTTCGGCGGTGATGGCCAGGGCTCGAACGGCATTTATGACGCTGGGCGCGACACTGCGTAATTTGCAGGCAAAGATCGAAGCTGGCGTGTCGCCGAGCGAAGTGATCGAACTGTTGATCGATAAGACAGGCTACCGTGATTTTATTCTCGACGGTACGCCACAAGCTGAAGAACGCGAGTCTAACCTAGGTGCTTTGATTTCGGATGCGAAATCATTTGCTACAGTGCCTGATTTCCTCGAAGAAGTGGCATTGATGTCGAGTATGGATACGAATAGTAGCGAACAAAAAGTCACCCTGATGACAATTCACGCTGCTAAGGGTCTAGAGTTTCCGGTGGTCTTTATGGTGGGGATGGAAGAAGGTGTCTTTCCACATTCGCGCGTTTATGAAGCCGGTCCAGCCGAACTGGAGGAAGAGCGTCGGCTTTGCTACGTTGGGATGACTCGTGCCCGCGAGGAGCTGCACCTGAGTTATGCGCAGTCGCGGCTTCAGTTTGGCCAGCGTAGCTACAATCCGGCATCACGCTTTTTGGCTGATATGGGACATGAATTGATGACCGCCCCGGCACCGTCATTCCAAGCTCATGATGAATACGATGAATTTGCTGATGGCCCAGGATTTGATATCGGTGACAATGTCCGCTCGGCAATGTTTGGCGTTGGTGAGGTGATTGATATCGATGGCCTGGCAGTGACGGTTCAGTTTGCTGGTGGCAAGACAAAGAAACTGAATGTTCAATTCGCTCGTCTTGAGAAGTTATGAGGCTCTATTACCTGATTGGTCGCATTACGAGCCCCATTCAACTAAGCGCTTTCTTTATCTATAATTTGGTGTTCCACGTTCCCCGCGCTCGCGTACTGGTGTGGAACAAACATGGTGAATTGCTGCTCGTGCGCAATTGGGGCGGCAAACCGCAATGGGGGCTACCCGGTGGCGGTGTTGACCGAGGCGAGTCATCGCTACAGGCTGCTCGGCGTGAACTGTATGAAGAAATTGGCATTCGTATTCCTCATAATCGATTTAATTTTGTCGGTACATTTACGCATCAGTATGTTGCCCCGATCTATGAAGTGACAATTGACGCGTCTATTGTGCCGAAAAAACCGCATAATCCCCGTGAGATCGTTGCACTTGATTGGTTTGCTCTGGATTCTTTACCCTCTAATCTGTCGCCTTTGACGATGCTTGTGCTTAAAAGTCTGTCAAAGACTAGCTAGGTTTGCTATAATTATCTGAGTACACCGTGGAGGTGTTGCCCCCAATTTATGAGAAGTCTAACCCGCAAACCAAGCATACCGTATGGCATTCTTGCAGCAGCTTTCAGCCTTGTTGTTATTATTTTTGGCATTATCCTCGCATCTCGAACACACGCTGAATCGCAAACACCTGTTGCTAGTGGCGAGCATCTTATTACATTGCATGACAATGGCCAAGATAAAGGCTTTTTAACGAATGCTAGTAATCTTGGGGACGCGTTCAAGCAAGCAGGTATTCAAATTGACCCAAATGATCTAGTCGAGCCAGGCCTAGACGAGACATTGGTAGCGAGTCACTATGATGTTAACGTGTATCGCGCTCGCCCAGTCACGGTCGTTGATGGCAATACGCGCACAAAGATCCTTTCTCCATATCAAACACCAAAACAGATTGTAGAGCATGCTGATTTTACTTTGCAGGATGAAGATATCACGACTATTAGTGCTAATAACGACATGGTAAGCCAGGGGGCAGGCTTGCAAGTAGCGATTGACCGGGCGGCTGCTTTTACCCTTGTTATGTACGGCAAGTCAGTCACTGCCTATACTCAATCTGCAACTGTTGGCGATATGCTCAAGCAAAAGAATATTACACTTGGCAAAAATGACACTATCTCTGTCACAAACAGCACGCCAATTACGGCGGGTATGACCGTTGAACTATGGCGTAATGGTGTTCAGACGGTGACTGAAGAGCAGAATATTGCCTTTGATGTTGAGCAAACGAAAGACCGCGACCGTGAACTTGGCTACAAAGAAGTGAAGACACCAGGTGAAGCTGGTAAGCGTTCGGTGAGTTACGAGATTGAAATGCAAAATGGCAAAGAAGTCAGTCGTAAAGAGATTCAAAGTGTTGTAACCAAAGAACCTAAAAAGCAAGTTGAAGTTATTGGTGCAAAAATGCCAACTCCAACTAATCCAACCGAAGCACAGGCACTTGGTCATCAAATGATGCTCGACTATGGTTTTGGCGAAGATGAGTGGCCATGCCTCTATAATCTCTGGATGCGTGAATCTGGTTGGAAGACAACAAGTGGTAACGTCAGCTCGGGTGCGTATGGTATTCCTCAGGCTCTTCCTGCAAGTAAGATGGCATCTGTTGGTCCAGACTATCTGACGAATGCGGCAACTCAGATCACTTGGGGGCTTGGGTATATCAAGGGCCGTTATAGTACACCATGCGGCGCGTGGAGCAGCTTCCAATCGAAGGGTTGGTACTAGTTGGCTGGTCCGAATAAATCACTTGGCCAGCACTGGCTTCGTGATCGTGATGTGCTCGCGCATATCGCTGATTGCGCAGAGTTAACTTCCGAGGACACCGTTCTTGAAATTGGTCCTGGTCTCGGAACGCTTACGAGTGAACTTCTCCGCCGTAGTAAAAAGGTGGTTGCCGTCGAGTTCGACGAAGAACTGGCTCGTAAACTACCGGCTCAATTTCCTGGTAAAGATCTGACGGTTATTCAAAGTGACATTCTTGCCTTTGATCTTTCGCAGCTTGAAGCTGGCTACAAGGTAGTAGCTAACGTCCCGTATTACATCACGAGTAAAATCGTGCAACTCCTTATGACTGCTGATAATAAGCCTGATGTGGCTGTACTTTTAGTTCAAAAAGAAGTAGCTGAACGTCTGGCGGCACAACCTGGCGATATGAGTATTCTTGCGGTCAGTGCTCAGCTATTTGCCGATGTCACACTTGGAGATATCGTCCCAGCTGCCTTGTTCACTCCACCGCCAAAAGTAGACAGCCAAGTAGTTATCTTAAAAACTCGCACGACACCGTTTTTGACAGATATCGCTGAAAAAGAATTCTTCCGTGTTGTTAAAGCTGGCTTCTCGGCCAAGCGTAAGATGCTTCGCTCAAGTCTATCTGGTGGACTTCATATTTCAAAAGACCAAGCTGAAGCATACCTAAATGCGGCTAACATTGCACCGAACGATCGAGCTGAAAGTCTATCACTTGAACAATGGCAGGATCTTGCCAGGGCTATTGGTGGTTCACGCTAATCAGCCGACCATTTTCGGCGACGCGCTTGTCGTGGGTGTTTCTTCGACCGACGATGGTAATATGCGCTTTGATCGTGGTGATGACGACGAAACACGCGGGAATCGGATCGCTTTCCTCGAGCAACTCGATATTGATCCAAATCAGGCGACGTTAGTGCAGGTGTCATATGAAGACACGACAGATTTTACGCGGTACCGCATTGTGGATGATGTAAATCAGGGCGAGGGAATGCTTGAGCCAGTTTCAGATCTGCACGCTGATGCCCTTATCGTAACGCGACCTGATCATGCTATTTTCTTACCGCTTGCCGACTGCATCGGTGCGGTTATTTATGACCCAACCAATCAGATTATGATGGTGACCCACCTCGGTCGTCATAGCGTCGAGATGGAAGGCGGAATAAAGAGCGTTCAATTCTTAGTCGATGAGTTTGGCAGTGAGCCAGCTGATCTGCAAGTTTGGTTAAGTCCGGCGGTCGGCGCCGAGAACTATCCGTTATTTGCCTTTGAAAATCGCAGCCTCACTGAAGTTGCCTGTGAGCAACTCCTTGCAGCCGGTGTGAACGTAGATCGGATTGAAGTAAGCGATATCGATACGGCTACCGACGATAGCTATTTCTCACATAGTGAATATCTGGCAGGTAATCAAATGACCGATGGCCGGTTTGCGATCGTTGCCATGATGCGCGATTAATCTGTCTCTGTTATAATAAAAACCAATTATGGGAAAAAAATTATACATCACTACCGCCATTCCGTATGTGAATGGAACGCCGCACATCGGACACGCGCTCGATTATTTATTGGCTGACATCTGGGCTCGCTATCAAACCCAACAGGGTAAGGAAGTGCGTTTCCAGGTGGGAACTGATGAGCACGGCAATAAGATTGCTGCTAAGGCTACCGAAAAAGGCCTCAACCCTAAAACCTATACCGATCAGATGTACGGTAACTTTGAAGCCCTCATGACAAAAATGAAGACAAGCTACACCGACTTCATTCGTACGACCGATCCGCATC
>DASVHL010000040.1:0-9879 GCA_036382575.1 Saccharimonadales bacterium (SeqCode)
AGTGAACACCAAAGATATTGGTGTCACATACGAAAAGCGTTGGTTGTCGCAACTAGAGACAAGTCGTCGTCTACTGTATCCAATGGCTGGCGGAACATGGTTTTTGGCGACGATCGCTGGATTAGGCTTGCTGCTACTGAACCTTCCTACGATCATTATAACCGTTGGCGTGCTGACTGAGTGGGGTGTGTTGCAAACGAACGCCCTAATTCTTAGTGTCTTATTGGCATTTGTCTACGGTCGTTATACGTATGCGATTTGGC
Organism: Saccharimonadales bacterium (SeqCode); assembly: GCA_036382575.1. Taxonomy (GTDB): domain Bacteria; phylum Patescibacteriota; class Saccharimonadia; order Saccharimonadales; family Saccharimonadaceae; genus UBA6022. Next base: position 264 of record DASVHL010000040.1, read on the forward strand.
GTAGTAACTGGTGGATTGGTGTGCTTTTATGGCCAATCGTTGTCCTACAAGAACTCATTCTATTTGTTATTAGTATTATCGGCTATGCACGCCGCACAATTACCTGGAAAGGTCGTCCGGTTGTATCGCCACGAATTGCCAAACAGTTAGAAGCAATCGAAAGTCTTTAAGCGTTATCTTTGTCTGTAGAGTTAGCTTTTAAAGAGAAGCTAAAGGTCGAACCATGGTTTAGGCGGCTGCTTAGTTCAATCTTGGTATTAAGCTTCCTGGCTAGCTTAGTAGCAACGTACAGGCCTAGACCAGTACCGCCAGTTTCGCGAGTACGATAATCTTCTGAACGGTAAAACTTTTTAAAGACCTTTTCTTGGTCGGCTTTACTAATACCGATCCCGGTATCTTTGACAGTAAAGGTTACTCGGCCATTTTTATTGCTTGCAGATACAGTCACCCCGCCCTCTTTAGTATATTTAATAGAGTTGGTGATAAAGTTTTGTAATAGTTCGTGGAGATACAGACGACTCGCCATGACACTGCCTAATTTTGTCCCAAGATCGAGGTCAAAATGGAGCTTCTTTTTGGCTGCTTGCGGGGCGTATTCAGCAAAGAGATCTTTGACGAGGTTATGGACATCGATTTCCTCTTCAGCATCAGCAACACCACGTTCAGCGCGTGAAAGAGTGCTTAAATCATTCACCATTTTTGCGAGGAAGATAACTTGTTCGTGCGCCATAGTCACACTATCGCTGAGGACCTTCTTGGCAATGTTAGGTCGATCCATCATGAGAGTAACATTGCTGAGTGTGCCTTCGGCGATTGTAATTGGTGTGCGTAGTTCGTGGCTAACGACACTGATAAATTCATCGCGTTCTTCTTCAAGACTCTTCGCTTTGGTCACATCGCGAAGGATGACGATGTAGCCGTCTTGGTTTGATGTTTGGTCTGCGTTGCCGCTATAACTACTGCGAATCGGAGAGAATGTTACCTCTAGACGCATGATCTCATCTGCAACCTCCATCCGCACATCGTCGCGCACAACGACACTCCGGGATTGTTTCATAATATCCAGCAGACTGACGGGATTATCATCTTGATCCATCAATGGAAGGATATCATCGATTTTGCGTCCGTCGAGACCTGTGTTTGTATCTAGGAGGTTCAGGCTGGCAGCGTTGAAAATGCGCACAACACCATTTTGGTCGGTACTTAGGATGGCATCTGCCAGGTTATTGATGAGTGTCAATATACGATCCCGTTCAAGACTTTCATGGGCATGACTTCGAGAAAGTTCTTGGCTGTCGACGTCTTGAATTTGGCTGATCGAAACGATGACGAGCCCAACGATAAGCAGTCCCAGGGTGGTAAACATGTCGGTTGCCAAGATTGCCTGTGAATTGCTGTATAGTAGCATGTCGGCAACAGCAGTTGCGATGAGGAGTGCAACACTTATCATTAATCCAGTTCGCTTGTAATGCAAATGTGCAGCGAGAAGCAGCGCGATCCAGCCTATCGTAAATGGACTACCAAATCCTGACACAAGAAGGATATAAAAGATAGCTAAGATATGAACAGTCACAAGTCCAGCAATCATTGTGCTGTGGCTCGGCTTTGGAAAAACAAAGCCAAGTATTGCAATGGTTAACCATACCGCCATGATACTGCCAAAAACGACATCACTATAATAGTGCGATGCATCGGCAATGCCGAGCGTAATAAGGAGACCATAGCAGGTCAATGCGATTGGCATAACTAAGTTGGCAAAACGGAGGATTCGCCCGGTCTGGTTATTTATCTTTACCCCACCTTGGTGCATGTTAGGCCTAATTATACTGCACCATAACCATTTTACATAGGTTAAATTGATGGATTTTCGTGTTTTAGTGCTCGCCGGTGCTGTTTATAGTTAGGATCGCCTATTTCGACGAGGTGCCAAAAAGCATCAGAGTGGTTCATTTGTTTTGTGTGACTCAGTTCGTGGACTAACACGTAGTCGATTAATTCAAATGGTAATTTCATGAGAGCGATATTGAGGCTAATCGTACCGTTGGTGCTACAACTTCCCCATCGTCCGCTGGCATGCGAAAAGCGTACCTTTTCGTAGTAAAAGCCATATTTGTTTGCCAAAAATGCGAGTCGTTTAGGCAAATAGCTTTTGGCTTCAATCCGCAGGGCATCGATTACTGCATCGCGAACAACGCGTACTACGGTGGGGTCATTAAGAGATTGTCCGTCAGACAAAGAAACGATAATCTGCTGCCCATGACGCGTAGCGGTTGTTGCTTTATTCGTACTGGGTCGCACGGTCAGAGAATGGCTTTTGCCAATTGTCATGCCTGGCTCAAAACTTGTTTCACTGTGTTGTTCTGCGAGCATGGCACGCAGTTCGCTACGGGATGATTGTAATAGTCGTTTAACTAAGAAGAGTGGTGCGTATAATGGTAACGATGCACGCAAGCGTCCATCTGGCGATACCTTTATGCGTACGTGACTAGCCCGGGCGCTACGACGTAATGTGATGACGCCAAACTCTTCATCGGTAATTGTTGGCATAATGAGTATTCCTACCTAACGACAATGTTGCCACGGCGACGTGGTTGTTCTTCTGTGCGAACTGGTGCGGCAGAATGAGTCGAAATTTCGGCACGAGGAGCGGAGAGGCGCTTCAAGACAACTTTTGCTTGGGTTGCGTAGGTGTGTTTGCCACTAATTACAAGAGATTTTTCAATAGCTGTTGGTGCATTAAATTGACGAACGATTTTGTCGTATTGGTCTGAGGTTAATGTCATGTCGCTATCTTTTGCTTTACGGAGCGCGCGTGATTTAGCAGTTGCCGGATCGGTTTGCACCCATACGAACAGAATTTCGTAGTGAGCTGCTTTGGCTTTGCGTACAAATGTATCACGTGCAATACGGCCCGCTGCAATACCTTCAACAATGATTGATTGGCGAGTTTTAAGTAACTCGCTGACTTGCTGTTCAAAGATATGATTTGCGGCGGTGGCACTTTTGGCAAATGGGGTGATTTTTTCTAGGCAAGCGTAAGGCGCGTTGAATGTTTCCGAAAATTTTTCAGCAAAAAAACTTTTACCGCTTCCAGGCACGCCAACCATGACAATGACATGAGGCTGGGAAAGACTTAACGATTTCATATATGACAGTATAGCAAATATATGCGCAAATAGACACGACGCTCGGCAAATAAAAATGATCGAAATGGTACCATAGCCGTTATAATAGAGAGAATGTCACAACTATCTCACTTCCCTACACTCTTCCGCTCATTTGGTGGATCAATTATTATCAGTATTCTCGCGATCATTTTCGTCTATATGTATTTAGGCTGGCAGGCGGCGCTGGTAACTTTGGCGCTGATGATTATCGAAGTCACCTTTAGTTTTGATAATGCGATTGTTAACGCCAAGGTGCTGAACACAATGAGTCCATTTTGGCAGCATATTTTTATGACGATTGGTATTCTGATCGCGGTGTTTGGCATGCGAATTGTTTTCCCGATTGTTGTCGTAATGGCCAGCGCTGGACTGGGCTGGGATCGTGTGTTGGATCTTGCGCTGCACCACCCAGAAGAATATGCGGCCGCCTTAAACGGTGCCCATCCAAGTATCGCCTCATTTGGTGGCATGTTCCTGATGATGCTGGCACTGCACTTCTTGTTCGATAAGGGTCGCGAGATACATTGGATTGATTTTATCGAACGACCAATGCAGCGTATCGGCCGTTGGTGGATGCCGGCGGTTGTTAGTGCGACTGTCCTCGCTGTCGTGACAATGCTTCCACTTAATCACCACCCTAGCGAAACATTGGCAGCTGGTGCCGTTGGTATTGGCGCTTACCTAGCGCTAAGTGGTATGTCTGCATTTTTTACGCGTCATCACGAAGCAGCCGAAAAGCGTGCTGGCAAGAAATTGCTAAAGACTGGTATGGCTGGATTTAGCGCATTCCTTTATCTTGAAGTTCTAGATGCAAGCTTTAGCCTGGACGGTGTCATCGGTGCCTTTGCTGTTACGCAAAATGTCATCTTGATTGCTGTTGGACTTGGCGTTGGTGCCGTTTGGGTACGATCGATGACCTTATATATGGTTCGCCACAAAGTATTACATGCGTACCGCTATATTGAGCATGGCGCTCACTACACCATCGGCATTTTGTCAGTGATTTTGCTACTTGGTTTATTCCTACACATTCCAGAGGTTATTACGGGTGGATTCGGTGTCCTCGTCATCGCTGCTTCGGTAATCGCATCAAAGCGTGCCGAAAAAGAAACAGTCATTATCTAATTATGTATCAGACTTAGCGTCGAACTGAACTGATTGCTTTGTTGGAAGTAATTTCGTAATGCCTAGAGTGATGCTGACACCTGCAATCGCGGTAATTAGTCCACCGATGACATCCAGCGGATAATGAACGCCTGTATAGATGCGAGCAAAACCGATCATAGCTGCAATAGCCAGTAGAATCCAACCTGTCTTTTTGAGACGTGTCAGGGCAAGGATGGCGAGTGCAATCGCAAATGCTGCTGTCGCATGATCACTTGGGAACGACTGGTTAGCGGCATGTGGCAGTAGCTGAGTGATAGTATGGTCAACAAACGGACGGTCACTGATGAATAGCTTCGATAAAATAAAGCGAATGACGAACGATACAGCTAAGGCTATGCCTACGATCATAATCTGTCGCCATTGACGCTTGTAGGCAAGATACGCCACGCATACAAAAGCGGCCAGAAACAGAATATAAATAAGTGAGTCGGCACTAAAGACCATCACACTATCGAGAAGTGGATTCTTGCCTGCTAGATCATTAATGGATAAAAATAAGTTCGTGTTCATGGTAAAAATGTGTCCTTTAAGTATAGCAAAGAATAAGCGATTTAGAGGTTCAGTTATAAAATATCTGGACATGAATAACCCCCGCATGAATGCGGGGGGCGCCAATTTGGCACTTCGAGAAAATCTCGCTATTTGTAGCATGAATCACGACTGGACGTTAGAGCGTACTGTGCTGAGGATCTTTTTGAAGAACTTTTGGGTGATGCTATCCTGGCGCTTAAGGCTTGAGATGGCTTCTGCAATCCATCCTTCGGCCGTCAGCGGCTTGGACTGGCCGAGGTGAAGGCTAACAAGTTCGACACCTATCTCCTTAAGATCAGACTCGACACGCTTGTGAAGCAAATCGGTCAGCGAATCCTTCGTACTGCTGCTCTTCTCTGATGGCTTTTGGAGGAGCCTGTTATAGGCCATCAGTTTTTCGTAACCCAGCTCGTAAACAATTGCGTCAAGTGCCGTATTGCAGACCGCTCTTACCTGAGACTGGATATCTTCGTTACCCATAAGCCACAGATAAATGTCAGCTGGCTGTACGGTTACCTTGACGTTTTCAAACGTTGCGCCAAGAAACGCCTGGATCTTTGACAGAACAGTAAAGGTGTCGAGATCGTACGTTTTTCTGATGGTCTTTTGCTTGACCATCTTGTGCGCACCAGGGAACATGAATTGGAATCCAGGCTCTCTTGTGATCGGACGTCCATATTTTGCTGGGCGACCTAAGCCGACAAGCTCCTTGTCGATCTTCTTGTACTCGGCTAGTGTTTGCTTGTCGAGCTTTCCCAAGTGCTTGTAGCGCAAGGGAATTTTCTTGAAGAGGGTTCGGATGCCAAGACTATCGTGTTCGATAGTGTCGGTACCTTTGATCCAGGCCCAGACAAGGATGGCACCAGTTGCTAGAACAAGGCCAAGCCCGCGTGCCCAACCAGGGAACCAAGGCATATTCTCGTCCATCCAGACATTCATTGCTTGAAGGAACTCAAAGTTATTGAACGGTAACACACTACTCACCTCTTTCCATGGTGGGTTGACGGGTTCGTGCTTTGTTGTGGTTACTATACCACTTTATGGAAAATATAAAAATACCTCCGCGCGGAGGTATTTTAGTGATCAACGGGTGGATATTAGAAGGCGCTTAGATGTTTGTCGAGTTCAGAGAGATCATTACTACTATCAGATTCTAGGTCTGAAGCGTCTAATGTCTTATCTGCACTATCTAGATCTTCGGTGGTGGTGATAGCTGGAGCGTCGTTTGTGTCGCTCGTCTGAGCGCTTTCGGTGGCTTTAGTCTGTTTTTGTTGATAGTTGTTGTAAAATGTATAGCCGAGGAATCCGATGACTGCAATAACGGCAACGGCGATAGCTATTTCAGCGGCGGAAAAACCTGACTGTGATGAACGGATTCGCATTACTGAGTCTCCTCTTTATTCTTAGAGTCTTCACTGTTTGCAGATTTAACGCCAACAATCAAATCCTTAATTGCCATTCGATATTCTTTGAGCGCAGACTGAGCTTCATGCAGGGCTGTTTTAAATGCTTCAATGGCTAATTTTGGTTCGGCTTCGTTACAATCAAATGTGGCTTTTAGATTGGAAAGATTATCAATAGTGGCTTGTGCGATACTACGCTTGGCGTCAACTTCGCTGATTAAGAGATCGTAGGTATCGAATGTCTTGCCTTTGTTGGTGTAAAAAGTATTTACACGTTCAGCGATTTTATCAAATACGGCAAGATGCTTGGTTGCGCGCTCGGTAATTTTAATGCTGCGATTGTTAATATTTACCTGTCGATTTTCGCAAGCTTTTAACTTCGCTCCGTCTAAACGCTCTTTGGCTGACGCCTGACGTTCCTTTATGCTTTGCCGCGCTGCTGCATGACGCTCTTTAGCAGTTTGTTCTGCTGCTCGACGGGCTTCTGCGGCCGCTGATTGTTCGCCCATGTTGGTGGTACTCGTTGATTGGTCAGTCTTTGACATATCCATACCAGGTGTGTGGCTATGGCCTTCATGGGCACTTACCTTAGGCGTCAATGTGACAGCACCGAAAACGACTGCCATACTAACCACAGTAACAGCAGCACCAGACCACAATCCGTGTCGTGTCTTTTTCATCTGTAGACCTTTCGTGTTTTTTGTTTTTGTTTGAACCTTGTATTAGCAGTATATGCTTGTGTTTTACGATTTGCAACGCTAACTTACACAAGGTTTATGGCAAGATATGTTAATGCCGAAATAAGGCAGATCGTTATGATTGTGCTGATCATTCGTGCGCGGGTTTTATTGGTTAATGTGTCATTGAGCATTAACTGCAGAAAGAGCCAACAAAAGAGACTGCTAGTAGTAAGAATGAGTATGCAAATGATAGTTAGCCTCAGCCATAGTACTGCCGGGACAAGCTCGGATAGATAGTAGATGGATGGAACTATCAACATCATACAGCTTATCTGGAGGCACAAAAAAGTAAACGACGGCAAACTAAGTCGATCTATGAGGATTCTCACCTTCTTATATACCAATACAGCACTGACACCACACACGATCATAAGCGGCAGTGCCGCGAATAGGGTGGCCTGTGTAACGGCAATCACGAATAATGAAGCTGGGATAATCGCGATTAAAAATGGCAATGGAATAAGTAGTCCTATTTTTAGAGCATATGCACGAATTGTATCTGAAAGATGAGTGTCATCAAGAATGTGAGGCTTTTTGTCAATCGTAACCGTCGATTGTTTCGGTGTAAAATAAAGCTTAGACAGGTCACTACGGTCAGGTAGCCCTGATGGTTTAATTTGAGTAGCGCTAGTGTCTGTCTGTAGATTGTTCTTATTCATAACGTAATGCTATGTCTATGATACAGCAGATCGGTTAATTATCACTGCGCAGTCGTTCGTAGAAGTCTAGCAGACGCTCACGATATGATTTGGCACCAGTTGGATCATTAGTTGGTGTGCGATATTTACTTAGTACCGCTTTTGCAATTGCCTGTTGACCTGCCTCGGTTGGATGAAACGGCGCTAGGTCGGTTGGGCCTTGAATCCAGCTGTCGCTTGAGCAAAGCTCGTGTCCACTAAAACTGACTGGCGAATATTTGGCAAACGAATACTTTCCAACAGTTCCACGGATAGCCGTATTAAGACTACTGGATCTTGCACGCAACCATGAGATTTCAGTAGAGGTCAGTCTATCGGTAGTGTCACATGCGGTTGACGAGAACGGATTATAATAACCAGTCACGATTACCTGAGGCGGATCACCATCACTCAGACTATGGATTTTAGCCATCACAACATTTAGCTCTAGTTTTAAGTCGACAAGGTAGGTATTAAAACGACCAGTATCGACACTATATCCGCAGCGAATGTAATAACATTGGCGAATAAATTGTGTCCAACGCGTGTCATTGGCACCAATCGTTATGGTGATTAAATCTGGTGTACCGCTTTGAAATGCTTGGTTGAGCTGTGCTGGTACTGATGTGCCGCTACGCTCTTGACTGTCATAAAGACCTTCATCCGCTTTTGCGCCGGTACATGCATAATGCGACAAGCTAAGGCCTGTCGTTTGTGCAACCGTATATGGATATGCAGCCGATGAACGATCGCATAGTGTGGTCGTTGACAGCCCTGCGCCGGCGGCAACAGAATCACCTAATGCGGCGTAATTTCCTGATATAGCTGAAGATTGGACCGGTATCAGGGATACCAGTCCTAGCGCGGTAATGATTAGTGCGGCGAATCGTTTCATATTCCCTTCCTCTCATTTATTTCGCTTCCTTCTTTTATTATACGCTCATTCTATGGTTGATTAGCTATTGAGCACGATGGCGTCTATAACTTCACGCAGAGTTGCTTTCGATAGTCGCACTATGCCCCATCCGACAATTGCTGCAATAGCAATACCAATAAGGAGGCCGATTGATGGAGAGTCACCCTGGGCGATCATGACAATATCTACCACAGCAAAAAGAATAAAGAATGCTGCTGCGGTCAGAAATAAGAGCCCTCCAATGATAGAAAATGCAGCCTGTGTTTTAGTTTGGTTGTTTGAAGTTTTGATAGTAATGTCCTTTGTTTTATTAGTGGCTCTTGTTAGAAATCTGTGATGACAAGTTTCTTCATCTCTAGCATCTTGCTGAATGCACCTGGTTTTTGCATCAGTTCTTCCATGTTTTCTGGCACAATCTGCCAACTAAGACCGAACTGATCTTTACACCATCCGCATTGCTCCGATTCAGGGACATGGGATAGTTTTGACCAGTAGTAATCAATCTCTTCTTGATCTTTACACGGAACGACGAATGAAACGGATTCGTTAAATTTAAAGTCAGGGCCGGCATTGATTGCAGTGAAGCGGTTGCCATCTAGCTCATAATCTAGGGTCAGCACCTTACCCGCAAGTGGCTTTTGAAACTCGAGCAAGCCTTCTGTTGGATAGTATGACGAGCCGTTAATCTTACTATTTGGAAATACTGATAGGTAAAAATCGACTGCTTCTTGTGCGTTACCATCAAACCATAGATTTGGAGTAATTTTCTTTTGCATATGCACCCCCTCTGCTTCCGAACATTATGTTGTCTTCTGTATCTATCATAACAAATAAAGTAGATGAATATGCATATCACCACGGTTAGATCGCGAGGATTCGTCTACAGGTTATTTTCAGGTGCGGTGCATATACTAATCAAATATGAAATGTCCAAATGATCAAGCCATGTTAGTTATTAGTGAACGCCAGAATATTGAAATTGATTACTGCCCCGAGTGTCGCGGGGTGTGGCTAG
>DASVHL010000041.1:0-44244 GCA_036382575.1 Saccharimonadales bacterium (SeqCode)
ACACCCCCAGTTACGAAAATATATTTTTGTGTTTTTCCCATGCTAGTTTGTCCCCTCCATGGAATTACATTGTAGCACGCCCAATTCTAAAAACGCTATATATAGTGTGGTATGTTGTCTTTTCTACGCTACTACGTCGGCGATAGCACTACCCTGAGGATAGGTGGCAAGCGGCTGTTCGTTCGATTGCCATGCACTTTGGACTGGCTGCAAGATCTGCCAGCTACGTAGGACTTCGTCGCTGCCAGTGAATAAACTTTTGCGTGAATGGATGGCATCAACCAGCACTTGTTCGTAGGCATCAGGTAATACGGTATCTGCCGGATAGCTAAAGTTTAGCTTCTGCATTTCGAACTGACGATCGTAACCAGGTTTCTTGCTGTATAGGTCGATTTCGACACCTTCGTTTGGCTGAATACGGAAGATCAGGCAGTTACTTTGACCTTCGTGGAATTTACGGAAATGGATTTTCACTTCGGTTGTTTTCTGATCCAATGATTTACCCGTCACTAGATGAATTGGCACATTTTGCCACTGCGGGGCGGTTGAGGTGAGGTATAGTGACACAAAGGTTTCCACCTGACTGTCAGGGTTCCCTACTTCGTCTTTGTAGCCGTCGTACTGTGCGCGAATCGCTGCGGCTGGATCAGCTGGCTGAATCGCCTGCAACGCCTCTAGGCGGCGCTGTGGTAGCGAACCCCAGTCCAGGTCAGCTGGGATGTCCATGAGTGTTAATGCCAGTAGCTGCATCAGGTGGCCCTGTACAATATCACGTAGTGCGCCGGTTTGTTCGTAGAACTGTGCACGGCCTTCAATACTAATCTTCTCACTTGCAATCACGTCAATCTTTTCGATCGAGTTATTATCCCAGATATGGCCAAATAGTGCGTTACCACCGCGGAACGCGACGATGTTCTGTGCCATTTCCTTCGCTAGGAAATGATCGATACGATAGATCTGATCTTCCTCGTAATAACGAGCAGTTCGGGCGATGACATCTTCGGCTGATTGCAGATCAACCCCAAATGGTTTCTCGAACAAAATTTTTACATTCGGCGTATTCAGGCCAACTTCACCCATATGATCAACAATACTGGTTGATGCTTGTGGCGGTACTGATAGATAAACCAGCAGTTGCTCGTCGTCGTTGAGGGAGATAAAGTCCTTTAGCTTGTGATAGTCATCAGCCGCGTCTAGATCCATCGAAAAGATCGATACTAGGTTTTCTAAATCAGCGTTGCCCAGTGAACTCTGTAATAGGTCAGCGACATTCACTTCCCTGCGCGACACGCCAATAATCGACAGGTCTTCAAAATCGCCTGTACTAATAATTTCTTTCAACGCAGGTAAAAGTTTTCGTGTTGATAGGTCACCGGTAATGCCAAAGATAAGGAGTTTCGTTTTCATACTTATTTTAGTATACACCTTCAGTGCATATATTTACTATACTTTGTATAGCAAATAACTATTTCCAGAAGTTCAGAATCTTAATGTTCCATCTTCACAGAAAACCCATCCTCTTCAATTTTGCAAAATGCACGACCACCAATATGAACTTGTTTTATGTCAAACTTGTTCGAGAAGGCATTATTTACTGCCATGAATCGCTCGGGATAATATAACCCTGGCCACGAATTGGTATGTATAATCCCATCAATGCGAGACTCCTCCGAATCATAGGGCTTTGCAAAATATCCGACATCAAATGATGCGCCTTTTGCATTCGTAAGTGTCAATTCCCTTGTTAGCTCGCTTGACGTTATGCTATTATCTTTCGTATTTATAACCAATTTAGGATATCCAGTTGCAAAAAGCACCTGCAGAACAGCATTGGTTGAGACGTTCATCGGATTCGCTACTAATGCCGTGCCACCACAATACCAATTAATAGCTATGAGCTTTGGCTTTTCTTTGTCATACCAATCCTTGTTATAATAGCCCTCATACTTGCGTGTCTTTTCGGCATAAGCACTTGAAAATCTGAGCTTAATTTCATTCATGGGTACAGGCTGAGCATCTACGTCGTCAAAGGTACCTGTCTCCTCATTATAAGTTGCTGCTTGCATTACAGGCACGGCATTATGACTATCACCTCTTTTCACTACTTTACATTCGACGTAGCCAATTGAAGTATCAAAATCGGGCCCTTCTGTCTGAACATTCTTATTAACTGTTATACCATTCTCAACAAGGTACTGATAAACAGCCATCTCCCATGTGCGTGCTTCAAATTCACGTAAGAACTTGCTACTGAAATCGACATCAAGGTAATCTTTTGCCTTATCATAGAGATTCTGAATCCTATCACGATCATTTTTACGCTTTGCCGTAACAAATGCGTCCCCAGAAACTCCCGGATGTGCAGACTCTAAATGTGCCATTGTTGCCTTGCCCTCATCAGTCTCGATAAATATGACATCCGTATCGGGACAGTCCTTACAGCTTAATATCTCATCAAATATACTCATATGCTTTTATTATATACCGTGCATAGAAAGCATTTTTAGCCGATAGTAATTACTTACAAACGGGATACTGTAATCGAATAGCTCTTAGTCAATAAATCGAAAACCCCGCCACCCTTTCGGGAGATAGGCTCAACCACAGAGTGAAGGGTTAAGCAAAGGTGCGGATGCGACGTGAAGAGCCTACAAACCTAGCCTTCTAACACTAATCAGCAAACTAGTGCTACCTTGCAAAAATACCAATACAATGTTAAAATATCACCATTCATCCTATCGACTATATTATAGAAAGGTGGGAGAATGCCCATCAAAATAATCCCACGGCGGTCTGTGACCATTGAAGCCTGGGACGCCACACAAGACGACCTTCTAAGAGTCCAGATGTCTGACAGAAAAGTCTACTTCATACGCGCAAGCGCTTCGAGCTACGGACAGGAGCCTAGGTTCTGGTTCGACTTGGAGTTTATGCCTGACGACCTCAAGCGCATGGCCCTAGAAGTGACAAAGCATGAAATCGAATGGAATAGTCGAGATCATCACGGCTATTCAGTTGGAGAGATCACTCATCAACCGTCGGAAAAAGAAGTTCTCGAAACACTCGGAAGTAATCATCGTGACTACTACCTTCATAATCTCGATTATGATCTAGGACTTACGGTGATCCTGAGGTACGCCTTATCTGAAATTCGTCAGTGGCATGACCCTAACCGAGTGATTCACATTGAGTGGGTCGTGCGTGATTGGGCACGTGCGGAGGTTTCCGCCACTGCCAACCCCTAACCCCGCGACATATTCGTGTCGAGCAGAAGCTCCGCGATTATCGCGGGCTTTTGTTTAATAACCCCTAGTGGATCTGGGTAGCAAAAAGGTATGATAAGACCTTGCTACTCTTTCGAAAGATGGCTTTATTTTATCGCCACCTAACAATCTTCCTGAAAATAGCTCTAGTGTCACGCTTAATACTCAGTTTTGCGCGTATAAGCTTAACTCGATAAGCAAACAATCTTTAAGCATTGAGTTTGGTAATCTCAGGAGATACTGCATACACATCCATCCAATAGTTTATTTTTTGATCGCTTTCCGACACCTCGGAAATAACTGAATCAATAAATCGCCCCTCGTCATCGTAGTTCATTCGCGCTAGCCATTTATTATCAAAAAGCCAAAAATCGTTAGTATATGGATAATTAGCACGATTTGAAAACCGTATGTCTTCTCCATTTTTCGCAGTCTTATATACATGAAGTTCGAATTGCTCATACTCAGTCAGCTCGCTAGATAATAGTCGAAGTCGCTGTATTACTTTGCCGTCATTTATTTTTTCTTTTACGAATTCTGCCCAGTCCTTATTGAAACCCACTGGCAGTTGACCATACGCTTTGTAGTGTCGTAGCGCACCTCCCTCATCAGGTACCGCATAGGTAGGTAGTCCCTCAAGACGAAAAGCGGAAACTTGAAAACTTTCAAATAAATCAGATAAAGTCATGTGAGCTATTATATGGCACTACGTCAATCGCTCGTAGCTTATTGCAAAATCAAAAAAACCGCTACCCTGTCGGGAGACGAGGTCTCGACCATGGGTGCGGGATTAAATCTCCTCAAGCCTCGATTCATCAAGTGCTTCATAAAGCTGATCAAGAGAGCCTTCCACGTGATTAGTTATAGAGAGAATCTTCTCAACCCGAAATCCGTTAAGCTCCAGGCCAGCGTCTATCACCTTGCGGGTATCTTCCAAGGCAGTAGAAGAGTCGGCAACTCCAGCTCCCCACCACTCAAAAATCTCTGCTACATCGATTGGGTCAAGTGTGTCTCCAAATCGTGCAATGACCAAAGGATGCTCGGCTGCTGTTCGGGGGCTCTGCGCAACCTCATACCAGGCGCAAAATTCAATTCTGGCCCGCTCAAATTGCTCTATAGTGAATCGGTCAAGCGTGTAGTCGGTCGCCTCCTGCGACACCTCCTGATGCAATATCTCTCCTTCAGACTTTTGACGCCTAGACAAACGACCTAGCTTTTCCAAAACAAAGCGAGCCAAGCGACTACGTTGAAATGATGTCGATAACTCGGGTGACTGCTCACGTGAAGTGTGCTCTGATTCATAAGGGGTGAAATTGTCGCCTTGCTCCATTTGTGAGCCGTATTATGACTCGCCACTTTTTGTCTGTCAACTTCTCTATATTCCAACCCATAAAGAAGTCGACTTAATATCGAAAACCCCGCCACCCTTTCGGGAGACGGGATCTCGACCGTGGGGTGCGGGGTTAGGCAGAAGAAAGACAGGTAGTCCTTTCATAGTAACGATAGATCATTCCACTGTCCCTGAAAGTCCTGAGGCTCTCACGATCGTTCAATCGAAGATTCTGAAGAGTCATGTCGAAGTGATCGTAAGTGTAGTTAAGACTTGGAAACTGGCGCTTACACTCTTCTCGGCAAAGTGTAAACAGCGTTCCGTATCCTACACCAGCAGGTCCAGCCTCTAGCAGTGCAGTCTCAGCCGCAGCATAGGCAGCCCTGTAGAGCTTTCCTGCTTCGTAGAAAATGTTGCCTTCCTTTTTCATTATCACACCTCCTCTCGTTGTCGTCGGTGTGTGTGATAGGCGTATTATTACATTAATAGGTTCGTTTATCAATTAGGCGTCCTCGAGAGACTTCTTGCTATAGTAATAATATGCTAACACTTTCAGAGCAACATATCCTACAACATTTTCGAGACTCATACGAAGAGCTTGCAGAAATATCGAACAAAAATACAAAAAACTACAATTTAAATAAAATTGCAGCCATCCTCAGACAATTCTTACTTGATAGGAATCAACTGATCTCTGATGTGAGGAGGATTTTAAGCGCCAATCAATTGCATACTAGTACTATCTCCTATCCGTGCCAGCCATATATAGCGCCACAAATCCCAAACTTACAGTTTGGTGGTGCATACGATGGCTTTGAAATACCAAATGCCATCCCATCATTCTCTAGTAATTTATTCTTAAATAT
Source organism: Saccharimonadales bacterium (SeqCode) (assembly GCA_036382575.1). GTDB lineage: Bacteria > Patescibacteriota > Saccharimonadia > Saccharimonadales > Saccharimonadaceae > UBA6022. The sequence continues at coordinate 5,460 of DASVHL010000041.1, forward strand.
AAGTGTGGGTACTGTAATTGACACCGTAATTACAGTTAAAGATTTGGTTAAATATGTAGCAAATAAGGACGGAGCCATCCATTATGACCAAAAGAAGCTTGAGGGTAATGACTTGCTACTCCAACAACTTCAGTATGAATTTATAGTAGGGGGCAATTCTGCATTAAGCAAAATGCTTCCCCCTGTTGGTAGAGTTGTGCTTAATGGCTTGCGAGAGGTCTACGATAGGACAGTAGAGTTACTTGAAGCATAATTGTAATAACATAGAAATTTCTAATTGAGAGTTACCTCAAGTATATTATGATCCAATATCACAAAATTAACCTTATGAGCTTTGACGGTTGTATCGCCACGCAGAAATGCCGCACCGATTCGGTGCGATTCCTCGTTGTTATCGGCAAACATATAACCATCAGGTTGAACAAATACATTAACCTCCGATACAGGTGGTATTTCAGTCTCTAGCGATGCGTAATGCTTCATGACATTAATACTACTCATACTTTCCGCACCGTACATAGAGTGCCATGGCTGATCAATTCCATCCCTGCGCCCTGCCCATGATTCAAACCCAGATGCAGATACAAATAATGAGGCTGGAATAGCAAACGGACTACTCTTTCCGTCGTTGCGAATATTAATTCTATTACCTTCTAAGCGCGTACGGTCTAAATCGACAAAAAGACGACTTTCCAGATAATCTCTTACCGCAGCATCAGGCACATATTGCCAAGCCTCGGCAGTATTATCCTTGTAGTTCATGAACGGAGCCGTCTCAGCCTGAGTCATGTCGACTTCTAAATGTAGTGCCGTGAGCAATAGCTCTGTCTCGGGACTATCTGAATCAATAGTGCACGTACGATCCTGTGGCTTCTCAAGATCTTCGATCTGCTTCTTCAAACGTTTATATTCAACAAAGCGCTCATCTGATTCAAGTTCCAGCTGTTGGTTGCGAAGTTGCTTTATTGCGACACTATTCGCTGCTTGGAGCGATTGCGCCCTTAGCTCATCAATTTTAATTTCGGTGGCGGCAAGCATATCAGCCTGTGGGCTATTCGCTAATTCTTGTCGTAATCTTACAGCCTCATCAGAAAAAGCCTCATCGCTCGCTAATGATTCAAGTTGCTCGCGCACCGAAGGGATTTCCGACAGCTGTTCAGGTGTAGTGTTCGTGTCATGATGAAATTCAGACATACCTATTTCCTGCCTTTTTTCTCGAGACCATACTGCAAAGCGGCAAGAGTATTGTTAGTCACGTGAGCCAGAATTGAATGCTTCAGTCCGCGCTTTTCATGCAGGCGACTATAGTGTAGACCGCCAATAAACTGTGGCAATGGTATAGCGTGAGGACCAGCATGACCCACAGCAAAGGCAGCAGCCATGCCAAGCTTCACGCGTTTTGAACGCGTCGAGTCTTTATCGTAACCCTTCTCTTCTAATTTCCGTGCCGGCAGTTCTCGAAACAGCAGTTCTTCTGTAATAGGTGCAATAACCGTGGCCGCAGCTGCCGCTAAATGCGGATGCTTTTCAATAAGATCCTGTCTCAACCCGGGACCACTACGGCCATGTCCCAAAGGTACGCCAAGCTTCTTTCCGGCTTTTTGGATTCCATACCTAGCCGCGTACAACACAGCCGTCTCGCCAAGTGTAGCTGCAACAGGATGTTCTTCTGCAAAGTTTTCGTATTTTTGTTTTATGCCTTCAAGGCGTTTCATACCTTATATATTAGCATAAATGGTATTAAAAGTCAATCCACTGACCTCTTAGAAATCAGTCATTCTGAGAAGTTAGTTATGCTTGCATCTCATTTTAAACTATTTTACTGTACATACATGTGACACACTGTCGCAACTTCCAGTAGGGGTACGCCCCAAGGAAGCGAACATTAAGAAAGATGGTGATTGGCAATGGATTCGTCCATCAATCAACTTGATACAGATACTAGCCTGGATGTTTTGCGACAACTCGTATGCACCCCAGGGCATGTCATAACCGAAAAGGACCTTAGGTCAACAGGTGTTGATGTTAATATACTGGAAAGTATGTATATCACCAGCATCAAGCCCTACCTTGACTATCTGCACGGATATGAGAGGTTGGAAGAGCTGGATCCACGCAAAGACCATCGGCGACAGTCCGAAGAGCTTTACCTACAGCCTCCAGGTCACAGGTGTTCGCTAGAAGTATTGAATGGGACAAACAGCGAATTTCTATGGGATCGTCTGCTTGCCCAATGCGGAATGCTTGCGCAGCACACGAAAGCCAGGCTCGTTGTTAAGGCGTCTTTATACGCCGATGATGTTCGATGGACAGGGCCTTCATACGTGACCGTGGCATTTTATTTGACCCGAAACGGCAAATGGCTCTTCTGGTACATAGATGGTGACCCGGGAGGTGGTATCAGCTTTAAAAACGAGAAATTGTCAGTGCACGACACAGTGCGAGAAGCCTGGGAAACCGCCCACGCTCTTGTGCCGGACTTTTTTACCACACGTAACGCATTTTCACCGGTAAAATACCTCCCGCTACTCATTGAACAAGGGTTGCAAAATATCCTGAGGGAAACCATCAAGGAACGAGACCGTCGGCTGAATTCACTGAAGTCTGCGCTAGACAGCGCAGAGCGTCGCTCGGCCATCATTCACATGTAGCAAATCCACCGCCCCACCAGGAAAAGTTGAGCCCCACTCCTTTTCACGGTGGGGCTTAACTTTTAATTAACCTTAGATCTAATCTTCCAGCGCAATCACCGCACCCATATGCTTATCGTGGAATTTTACACTTATGTCATCGCCTTCAAGCTTGAGAAGTGGGTTTAACTCACTAGCTAAGCCTTTTATTTCAAATGGCAGCTGCTGGTATTTGGTATGGAACTGGCTCAGCGGTAGACGCGTTACAAACTGAACATGATCGATTCCTTCCGTGTACTCGCTACCCGGTTTTGGCTGCGGTAGTTCGATGTACGATATTGAATGTTGCGTGCCAGCTTCGAGTGGCTCTTCGAGGCCAAATGAAGCGATCAGGCGGCCATTAACCTCTACTTCATTTAGCAGCAATGCCTTTTGACCCAACTGCTGCTTTATCTCTTCGTACCGTTCATTTGTTTCGACACGGTAGCAAATTGTATCGCACTGGATAAGATCAGCAGGTAAAATACTGTGTTCACGCAGTAATGCCTCAGCATTTAGGATAGCTTCTTCGTAATTACCAATTATATTTTTCATACCGTTGTTACCTACGTCAGCTGAACTGCTAAGTTATAAACAGCATTCTCGAGCACTCGGGCGCGAGTTAATTTTCCCCCAGTAAAGAACGGGTATGGGTCTTTTAATTTAGAGCCGTATTCTTGTTGTGCCAATACGCCAATATCGGCATACTCATGAGGAATCTTATCAGTCATAGAACGTGGAAATTCGATATCTAAATCGATACCAATTTTTTGTTCACCATTTACTTTCTCGATTACGAGAGCCGAGCAACCAAACGCGTTGTGGTCTTTGTGAGCCGTATGGTAGCCGCTTTCAATAGTTGCTAAATAAGCTGCATCTTTTGCTTCAGTAGTAGCTTTTAAATTAGCATGACGATTCACCGCCCCTTCGTAGCTTTCCTCGATGCTGATTGGCTGTTCGTTCACTCCAGAGGCAACTTTTATGCCAACGACACGAGTGCGAATACCTGCTCGACGAAGACCACGACTAAGCGCTTGATGCTTAACGGGACTTTCACTGCTAACGGCAAGAACCGGGAGATCATTCATATATACATCTATCTGTGACAAATCGTTATCGAGAATAATTGGATTCATGCCACGAACCTCATCTGCGTAACTCACTTCTGGCACGGGATTGAGTAGGAAGATCTCTAGACCTTGTGCATAGGCGTAGGCAATCTCAATAAGCGTATTACCACCGATATAGTGCGCGATACCATTCTTGTCTTCGTTAATAACTAAAATCGCATCAGACGTATCAATTTTACGGAAATGCTCGTCAATAAATCCACGTTTAAGATCGGCATTGGCATCCAGATTATCCGCATAGACATGGCCTTCGACTACATTTGGCTTTTCAACCTCATAGCCCATAGACCGCAGTTCTTCGGCGGCCGCAGCCATACGTGGCTCGTGCATCATTGACCCACAGATAGTAATCTTCATTTCGTCATCTCCTGTTTAGAATAATTGGCCGCTAGATGAAAGTAGGCCTTGGCGGCCTACTGTTCTGTTTTATTTCTTTAAGATACTGTTATCTGCATCGTTTTCGTTGCGGTCAGCACTTGGGCTTTGGCCTTCCATGTCTTTGGTAGATGAACCACCGGCGTTGACTTCGTAGCTAGTGTTGGTTGCTTCAAAGAAGTTAACCAGCTGCAATGTGTCGTTCGCACCAGCCATCCATTTGGCAGGGTTTGATACCTTGTAATGTGCATCAAATCCAAGCTCTTCAAGACGACGATCAGCCAAGTACTTCACGTACTGGTTGATGTAGTCGCTGTTAAGGCCTAGGATACCGTTTGGTAGTAGGTCACGGTTGTAGTCCTCTTCCATTTCAACACCATCAAGGATCATTTGCTTGATTTCGGCAGCGAATTCTTCGGTCTGAAGGTCTTCGTTTTCCTCTAGAACCGTCAGGATCAAGTTAATACCGAATTTAAGGTGAAGTGATTCGTCGCGTACAACCCAGTCCATGAGTGAACCGAAGTTACGGAGCAAGTTTCGTTGGCGGAAAGAAAGTGCCACCATGAAACCACTGTAGAACCAGATACCTTCAAGAATGATATTGTAGGCAACCAAGTTACGGACAAAGTCTTTTTTGCCTTCGGTTGTGGTGATGTCGAGGGTGTCTTCGGTCATGCGTTTGATGTACTTGGTTTCAAACGCTTCCTTGCGTGCCATTGAAGGGGTTTCAACGTGCGCCGCATAGGCTTCTTCGCGGTTGATTGGGAATGTTTCAAGGACGTATTCAAATGACATACAGTGGTTTGCTTCTTCCCACATTTGCTTGGCAAGATATAGGTGACATTCAGCAGCGTTTACGTATGGATACACACCAAACGCCAAGGCTTTGTTCACAAGCAATTCATTTGGGTTAAAGTAGCTCATCAAGAACGTCAACGCGTGGCGTTCTTCGTCGCTCATTTTCTTCCAGTCGGCAAGGTCCTGAACTAACTGGATTTCGTTTGGAAACCATGTGTTTGCAACCGCCTGATCATACAGATCCATTGCCCATTTGTAGTGGACGGGCTTTAAAAGTAGTCCGTCTTGAATGCCTGTGCCTAAAATTCCTGCCATAATTATTCTCCTTGTTCACTAAATTCTATTGGTAGCATTTGTTGCCCGACGGTATGCGATGGAATTGCATCAATCTTTTGTGCAATCATCGCTAATTCGTAATTCGCAAATTGCGCACTGAGTTCCGTTGATGGCTTACTGTAACTAATTTGGTATGCTCGGATAACCAACTGTCCCCGTAAATAATCACGTTGTCGGTTATCTTCTTCGGTCTCTACCGTCTGGGCTGTATTCAACTGCTCCATAGTTCTTTTAGACCTACTGGCAGCCTTCGCACATCAAGAAATCTTGAGGGTCGATTGGTGCTGCGTCGACACCATTGTTTGCTGCTTCTTCGTTGGCCATAGCCTGAGCGTTTGCCATAGCCTTTTCAATAGCTTCTAGTTTTTCTTCTAGTGTCATTTCGTCATTGATGATTTGTGATGCGTTTGCCATTGTTTTATCCCCCTATTTTTCTATACTGATTGTTTTTTAGCGAAGCCGAATCCTGATTTTCGTGGTCCGGTGCCGGTTTCTGATTTGTTAACTTTGACGGTACTTTGTTCTGCGGTATGCCGCGGCTTTACGTGCAGATAATACGTTGTCTTGAGTCCGCGTTTCCAGGCTGCGGTATAGATTTCGATGTAGTCGTCAATGTTACGAGTTTCAAGGTACATATTACGGCTAATTGCCTGGTCAACCCATTTTTGTGCGCGGGCTGCGACTTCGATAAATGAGTATGGGCTAAGCTGGAAGCTGGTTTTGTATACATCTTTGATGTGCTGTGGAATTGCATCAATTTGTTGTACGTCACCCTGCGTACGAAGAACTTCTTCTTTGACGTCGTCCCAGATACCGAGTTTTTTAAGGTCGTTTACGAGGTTAACGTTTACTTCGAGGAACTTACCGTTCAATGTTGCACGAGAGAAGATCTGAGCAAATTGTGGATCCAAACCTGGTGTTGTGCCAGCGATGTGGGCGATGTTAGCTGTCGGTGCGATAGCCATCAATGTTGCGTTGCGCATACCTTTTTTAACCTTAGCGCGGAGTGTGTCCCAGTCGAGACGTTGCTTGCGGTTAACTTCTACCTTTACTTTACGGTCAGCAGCGAGCTGATCGATAGTATCGATAGGCAGGATACCCTGGCTCCAACCACTTCCCTTGAAGGTTGGGTATGAACCAAGTTTCTTAGCTAGGTCAGCCGATTCGTCGATTGCGTTGTAACTAACGAATTCAGTAAGCTGATCGATCAGGTCGTAGGCTTCTTCTGATTCGTAGCTGTAGCCAAGCTTTTCGATAACATCGGTAAAGCCCATAACACCCAGGCCAAGTGCGCGGTTCTGTAGGTTTGAGTGCATTGCTTCTGGAATCGGCGTGTTTGTGATGTCACAAAGGTTATCCAATTGGCGAATAGCACTACGAGTACTGGCAGCGAGGCGGTCCCAGTCCCAAGTCTTGTCTTCGTTAAGGTGCGCAGTCAGGTTGATGCTGACAAGGTTACAAACAGCGGTGTTGTCTTTGTCTTGTGGCAATGTGATTTCAGTACAGAGGTTAGACAAGTGAATTGTGCTGGTGTTGTTGTTCAATGCACGAACGTTGATTGTGTCTTTCCAGGTAAGCCATGGGTGGCTAGTTGCCTGTAGTACTGTCAAAATCTGATAGAACTGCTCGCGAGCTTTAGTCTTTTGGAAATCACGCATTTCACCGCGTTCAGCCTTTTTGATGTAACCAGCATACGCGACTGAGAATTCTGCACCATATAGTTCTGGTAGGTCAGGTGTCTCAGCTGGATCAAATAGATACCAGTCTTGGTCTTTTTGAACACGCTTCATGAACTCGTCGCTTAGGAATACCGCAGTATTTGCAAAACGAGTACGAAGGTATGGGTCACCAGAGTTTTGCTTTAGATCAAGGAACTGTGGGAAGTTAAGGTGCCAGTTTTCCATGTAAAGTGCAGCTGCACCGGCTTTTTTGCCCTTACGAGAAACAGCGAATAGAGCTGTGTCGATCATTTTCATGAATGGAATTGGGCCAGTTGATTCAGTGTTAGTCGTCTTAACTGGACTACCTGCCGCGCGGAGCTTGTTCAAGCTAATACCTATACCACCGGTGCCTTTAGCGATCCACATAGTGTCTCGGATACCCTTGGCAATTGATTCCATGTCATCTTGTACTTCGACGAGGAAACAGTTAGATAGCTGTGGGAATGAACCACCGGCGTTCACACGAGTACTACCGCCTGGAGTGTATTCCAGCTTGCTCATGTGTTCGTAGAAGTCGATAGCTGCTGCGGTTGGATCAGCTTCGTTAAAGCTAAGGCCCATTGCAATACGCATGTGAGTAAACTGTGGCACTTCAATCGGTGCACCACTTTGTTTACGTAGGGCGTAACGGTTTTTGTTCGTCACCACACCTAGGTATTTACTTAGATCGTCACGAGTTGGATCAAGTGCTTTAGCAAGCTTCTTAAGATCGAAGACCTTGCCGTTCATACGCTCATCAAGCAACGTGTCTTTAACACCCTGTTTAATGTATTCGGCGAATTTTTGTTCGTGGAGCTTCTTTAGTTCAGCTGGAGTGCTGTAGTCACCCAAGATATTTTTGTAGATGTTCTTAAGAAGCAAGCGAGCCGCAATCTTATCGAAATCAGGATCTTCTTTAACGTTCTGAAGTGCAGTATGGATAACTGCTTCGTCTAGTTGTTCAGATGTGATGCCATCAAATAATGTCAGTTGTAATTCGGTCGCAACCTGTACTACCTTGCTAATTTGGTCTGGCAAGCCTTCGCTGGCTGCTACTAGCGCCAGGTTGATCTTGTTAGCGTCAAATGGTTCGCGCGTGCCATCGCGTTTGACGACGTGGATCTCACTCATGTCCTGTTCCCCTATTCTTATGTTTTTGTGACATACTCACCTCCCTCAAAGTGATGCAAGAAGACTACCCCACCGGCTGCTATTGGGGTCGTGCAAATTCTGCTTGCAATATGTCTGTTTTGATTGAACGGCTACATATGTAGTGTCTACATAGAACTATATGCCCCTATATATGGTTTTTCAAGTACTTTTGGGTGTTTTTATTACCACAGGACTAAACATAACCTAAATAACACCGTATAGCGTAGTGTTTCTTATTTACAACGCTATATATAGCGTTTTAGACAGAATTTTGACAACTTTGCTGCAATCTTTCGGCAGGTGCATAGTTGTCGGTATAGGCCGTCGTTTGCGGTAAATCTAGTGTCTTAGCGCCTGTCCACTGTAGTGGCCGGCTACTATAACTAACAATCACATTGGATTTAGGAAGAGATGGAGATTCAATCACATATTTAACCTGCGATAAGTTCTGACGGTACGGCGCATCCATAGCAGCTAGTAGTGCACTACACGCTCCAGACTGAGCAGCAATCATATTAACAGCTATGACACCATCATCATTTAATAGACGGTATACCTGCTGGCCATATTCTTTCGTCATCAGACTAAACGGTACGTCCCCATCGCTATAGACGTCAACCAAGATGACATCGTATGTCCGGTCAGCGCGATCGACATAGGTTCGGGCATCTTGAAAAATAAGCTCTACATTAGATGGGTCACGGTAAGCAAAACGCTCACGTGCAATCTTCGCTAGGCCAGGATCGATTTCAACCACATCAATTTTACTGTCTGGATACGTCGTTGCGAGATGTTGCGGCAATGTAAATGCCCCACCACCCAGGACCAAGATACGGTCATGCTTTGGGGCAGCACTCACTACTTCTGCCATCCGCTGCGTATACCAAAACAATAGCTCATTTGGATCATCAAGATAAATACCCGATTGCGTACCGTTTGGGCCAGTTGAAACGCCGCGTGCTGGACGGCCATCACGAGCACCTTCGAAAATAGAGTAGTGTGCCGTGGCGGTGTCGATCTCATTCTTTGATCCTAGCTGTAGCCCACCCCAACAAAACAAAATGATTCCTATTGTCATACCCACTCGAAGTTGCCAGCGGTGTCTCGGCAGAATCATCCAGCTAGTAAGCAACAGAAGCACCACGATAACGGCAAATGCTTCGCGGGCACCGATGTAGCCAAATAGAATAAAGCCAGTAATAAAGGTACCAGTAATTCCACCGATTGACTCAAGTGCACTTAAACTCGCAAACGACTGGCCAGAGGTTTGCAGCGATGTTACGCGTAGTTTGACTAGATATGGACTAAGTATACCAATCAAGAAACTGGTTGGCGCAAATAGCAGTAATGACGCCATGACACCTTGAATACGGGCATCTTCGATAGTTTGCACAGTGGATTCAATTAATGACAAATACATGATGAGCGTAAGGCTTACCGTAATGGCTGCCGCCAAGCATAGCCACACAATATCACTTAATCGGTTACGTAGGTCAGCATACTTACCGCCTACCCAATAACCAATACTCAGCGCAGCGATAATGACACCGATAACACTCGTCCAAACATATGTTGAACTACCGATACTCGGCGCCAAGACACGGGCCGCCCCGAGTTCAAATGCCATCAGTGAAAAGCCACTGACAAAGGCGACGATTGGTAAAAGAGGCAGCTTCTTGTCCATAACTTACTCGACATGCTCCGCTTGATCAGGTGACCATTTCGGAGTTGAAACAAATAGAAGTCGCATTGAACCTTCTAGCGCGTAGGCTTCGTTTGGCTCAATATATACCTGACTCCCCGCAGATACATCTACGGCCTCGTTATTTGTGTCGGGATGTGGCACAATGCGGCCACGCTTAGCAATTACATATAATAAGGCACGACATTCCTTATTAATTGCCCAGCCCGTTTCAGGATAACGGCCATCCAAATCAACGATCGCCGCATCAAGATCGTCTGTTGGTGACGGAAATTCGTGCACAGTACAGTCTTCGTTATTGATATGCGTTTTGCGGTCCGAATAAGCGATATGTTCCATAATGTCACTATAGCACGAGGTTAAAATGACCATCGGTAAAATCTCTATTTACACCCCATATTGCTAATGATAATATGCGGACATAACAGACAGGAAAAATAGTGAACAAAGAAATTAGTCGCGAATATAAAACGGTTGATAATGACATCTTTGAAGAAGCAAAAATTGATACAGAATATGTCACCAGCATGCGTAGTGACGATCGTATCACCGTCTACTGGTCCTCACATCTCGATCTACCAAAAACCTTAGCGGTCGCCCAAAATAATCTTGGCGAGCCAATCTGGCACATGAACAGCGAAGCGGTCTTTCGCAATCCCGAAACCAACATACCTTTTAAGGCCAATCATCACACGCCAGTCATCTTAAATTGGGCGAACAAATTACCTGAACATACAGATCGATTGCAAGTGCCGCATGACGGCATGGCAATTGGCTGGGCGAAAGTACCCGATGAATTCCGCGACACGATGTATGGCCCCTATCAACTACGTGTCACCGCTGAACAACAAATCGCACGAGCCGTATTGTATCGCCTGATACTTGATAGTGGTAGTCCACAAATCGGCCATAACCTCGATAGTGTCTTAGCTGCATTAGAATATGACTTTAAACCTCTTAATCATGGAGAGTCAAAACGAAGCGAGGAATGGCAGGTAATGCATCAAGCTACTGTTGAAGAAGTGGAACGACACGCAGCTTAAGCACCTGGGAACAGGATAGCGGCTAAAGCCTTCTTCGTTCGTTTGCGAAAAAATGGAACCACTTTTTCGCTACACTTACTTCGCCGAACTCTGCGGCTTTTGCTTTGCAAAAGTACCGCAGGTGCAAATCCTTATCGGGACAAATTAAATACAGCCCATCTGGGCTGTATTTAATTTGGCGGAGAGAACAGGATTCGAACCTGCGGTACCATTGCTGGCACACACGCTTTCCAAGCGTGCGCCTTCAACCACTCGGCCACCTCTCCATGACATAAATTATACCAGTTGTATAATTGACGCCCTAGAATGGTTGCTTTTAAGAGATTACCGTACCTATAATGGGAGTAATGACCAAAAAGACCCCTCCCGTTATTGAACTGCGCGGACTCACCAAACATTATGGTATTGGTGATGCTGAACATAATGCCCTTGATGCAGTCGATCTGACGATTGAAAAGGGTGAGTTCATTACGATCATGGGCCCGAGTGGCTGTGGTAAAACCACGCTTCTTAATATTCTAGGACTACTCGATCGTTCTGATGACGGTGAATATTTATTGGACGGCACACCAGTCGAAACACTGAGCGGTGCTCGCCATGCACGTATTCGTAGTCAGCAGATCGGTATTGTCTTTCAAAGTTTCAATCTTATTAATCGTCTTACCGTTATTGAGAACGTCGCCCTTCCCCTGACCTATCGCGGCATGTCGCGCACTAAACGGTTAACGATGGCGAGTGATATTCTAAAAAGCTTTCACTTGTCCGAGCGCGAATACTATATGCCGTGGCAACTATCTGGTGGTCAAATGCAACGAGTTGCGATTGCTCGCGCCTTGGTGAATAATCCATCAATTATTCTAGCCGATGAGCCAACCGGTAACTTGGATAGTAAATCGAGTCACATCGTCATGGAGGAACTGTCTGATCTTCACAAACGCGGCAATACGATCGTCATGGTGACTCACAACCCTAATCTCACAACTTACGCGAGCCGTGTTATTCATATGATTGACGGTACAATCGCCAGTGACACCAAGACACCACCCGTTGCCGAAGACCCACACAAGAAAGTTCCTCTGGGTACCCATAAGACCACCAAAGCACCCGCCAAGAAACCGGCGAAATCACGTAAAAAGAAGCAGGCGAAAAAATAATGCACTTACTTATCTTTGAACACATCCAAAATGCCTACCACTCGCTCCGTAGCACCAAACTACGCACCTTTTTAACTATCCTTGGGGTAGCGATTGGCGTTGCCAGCATCACGACCATATTGTCACTGAGTGGCGGCGTCACTAAATTGGTCGCCGATCAAGTCGAAGACCTAGGTGGTAATATTGCTGTCGTACGCCCAGGTGCGGTCAGTAAGAATCTTAATGATTTCGCTAATCCAGCCAGTTCTGGCATGTTCACAACCAGCACGCTAACCGAAGGTGATCTGCAGGCCATTGAAAATATAGAAGGCGTCCAGGCAGCTGCCCCACTAATGATCCTCAGCGGCAGTCTTCGTTCGTCATCTGATTCCGCCAAGGTCACCAACGGTACCGTCGTTGCCACCACACCAGCCCTAGAGAAAATCACTAACCTACCGATTAGCGATGGTCAGTTTATCGATACAGTCACCGATGAACACACCGCGGTGATCGGCAGTCAGCTCTCCATCGATATCTTTGGCACTAGCCAATCAATTGGGCAAACCTTTGTCTTCCGCGGTGAAATTTTTACTGTCATTGGTGTCTTGAAACATCTTGGCAATCCAATCAACTACAACGTTGTCGACTTTGACCGCAGTGTCATTATTAACTTCAGTAGCGGTAAAGGCTTCAACCAAGGCATCGCCCAAATTCAGCAGATTAACATCAGCGCCGAGTCAGTCGATAAACTCCCTGGAGTTATCAAAAAAACTAACGAGCGCCTTTCGAAAAATCATCAATATGAAACTGACTTTACTGTTCTATCTGGCGACGAAATCGCCCGCCCCACCAGCCAGTTCTTCCTTGCTGTCACATCAATCATGACCGTTATTGCTGCCATTTCACTAGTTGTTGGTGGCATCGGTATTATGAACATTATGCTGGTTGGTGTCGCGGAACGAACACGCGAAATTGGCCTGCGCAAAGCAGTTGGTGCTAGCAACGGCAATATCGTTAACCAGTTCATGACCGAAGCCCTTATCATGAGTCTACTCGGTGGCCTACTAGGATATGTAGGCGGTTACTTGATCGCATTTGCAATCAGCACACAGTTACCATTTGACCCAATTATCAATTGGGAGATTGCTGTCATCGCCTTTAGTATCGCTGCAGTTGTCGGCAGTATATTTGGGCTTTACCCCGCTATTCGAGCCGCCCGCAAAGACCCGATTGAATCACTGCGACATTATCACTAATATGCGAATAACTCGCTACGCTAGTTCGCGTTTTAATTTCTCAATTAATGGCACTGGTGTTGGATCGATGCCATTCAAAATCGCCACATAAATACTGACGAAATCCGCCAAAATACTTCCCCAAAGCATCTGCTCAATAACCGTATCGCCGGCCAGCTGAACAGTATTCGCTTTTGGTCGTTGACCACTCAGTAGTCGATCACTGATTTCAAAACGCTTCAAGATTTGCGGATGTTCAAGGTTACTAGTTAGATCAAAAATAGCGAACGGCTTTTCAACAGGATGCGACGTCCAGCCAATAAACTCATTGTGATTAAATTCAGGTAGTTCGTTCCAAAATGCCACATTCTTAGCATTTTCATTCCAACTAATCTTCCATTTATACGCGACTGGCGCCATCATACTCCCTGCATAAAAGACGGGGGTTTTGCCAACCGCGAGCACTGCAAGTTGCTTGGCATAATTTGTCGCCGTCGGTGTATCGGCGAGCCACTGCTCTGTCTCGCTTTGTAGCCAATCGGCTGTCCGGCTAATCTCTTCGAGGATACTACCATCAGCAACGCCGAAGTGCACTAATAACGCCGCAAGAGCACGTAAGTTATAGATGACTGCCATACGCGGCTGTAAATCAGCTGGCAGACGCACATAGGCAATGTCACAGCTCTTTGCCTGGTCGATCAACTGGCCACCAGCCGCCAGCACTGCAACTTGGGCACCACGTGTCAACGCATCAGCGAGACAATGAACAGTTTCTTCGGTATTGCCAGAATAACTACTGGCCACAACAAGAGTTTGGCTATCGACATAATGTGGCAAGGTGTAGGTGCGAACAATTTCAAATGGTACATTCAAGCGGTTTTTTAGCCATGACTTAACAATCAGCGCCGCCAGTGCCGAGCCGCCCATGCCTGCGATAACAACACGAGTGATCACTCGGTTATCGTGCTCAGGATTTTTAATTTCAGCCACAAATCGTGCTTGCTCATACTGCTGCGCAGCGACATCGAGCGCACCCTGCGGATCACGCTGGCCTATGACGTTTGCATCGTCTAACATCTTCCCACCCCCTCTCGCAATTTGCTTGCGAGTTTTACTGTTACTATGATACAGTATTTATTAAAGAAGCATAAGTATTTATAGCAGAGGTGGGCATGGATATTCAACCGCAATCGCAGCAAGCAATTAGTGACGATCAGGAACTAGCCAAGGTTTTGGCCGGCATTAATAATCAATCAACAGATGACGCAGCCGCGCCAGCAACCGAAGAAGCAGATGCAGCTCCGGCTACTCCAGCGGTGCCAGAAGCGCCTGAACTTCCAGAAGTGCCAGACATCGCTATGCCTGCACCTGTTGTACCAGAAGTAACCGCTCCAGTAGTTACTGGTGGCAGTGACCTTGAGGCTATCAAACAAGACGCGTTAAGCGAACTTCGCCCTCTTGTCGATAAACTTGACGTATCTCCTGAAGAAAAATTTGACACCTACCTTCTTCTTCTTCGTTCAACAGATGACAAAGCCCTGATTGCTCCAGCACACGAAGCTGCACGCAATATCGCCGACGAAGCTCGTCGTGCACAGGCCCTCCTTGATGTCATTAAAGAGATTGACTACCTTTCTGGCGCTGCTCAACAGCCAGCAGCTTAATTTAGCCTCCAATAACTAAAAATACCCGCACTGCTGTGGGTATTTTTAGTTATGAAATAACCCCGCATCAAATAACAATGCGGGGTTCACTGTAACAGTGATTTATTCCATTACGAAAGGCGAGTTAAAGCTTGTTGTACTTTTCGAGTACTGACGTGACCGACGGATCATCAACAGGAGCCCGAAGCGCTGCAATCTGATCCTTCAGTGCAGCATTTTGTGTCTGTGCCGCATTGAGCGACTCGGTCAGACGACCAACCTCTTCTTGGTGTACACGCTCCTGTGACTCATTCTTAGTCTCGAGCTCCTTGATGATCTCGATCAGCTTTGCCGGCACATCTTCAGGAGTAGCAACGGTAGCTTCTTGAGCAACTGGTACCGCTTCACTTTCTGAATCTTTAACCGACTTCCCGGAATGCTTCAGTGCGTCAAGCATCTCCTGTGTTATCACATCAACTGTCGTAGCGACTGTTGATTGATAACTTGACGTGCGAGGAACGCCCTCTTGTTTCGGAGAAAAACCCAACTGTACGGATTGCCGCAGACCAAGTCGCGCAAGCGTGTAATTCAAATAGGTTGCGCGGTTCTTCGAACACTTCAGGTCATTCACGATGAAGTCGACAACACTACCTACCGGCAATTTGCCAGTCTCGGCATCTGCCCGCAGACGTAGCCCTGTCCATGCCAGATTCAGATCTTCGAGGGCTGACGATTTGGTATTTTCTACCTCAGGCGCGTCCTTAACAGATACATCCGCTTTCGCCTTTGCAGGCATGTCGTTGGGGGTTACCAATTCTCTCTCCTCTTTCTTAATGACGACAACAGGTGAACACAGCTCATCAGGCAGATAAGCAGGGACACCTCTGGCGTACATGCCTTCACGTTTTGCTTCCGGTGAACGATCGGTCCGCTCGGAACGTTCATGTGACTCTTTTGGTCGAGGATACACACCAACAATTCGTTTGCCACGGCGAGTGACGCGTATAGCGTCATTTCGCTCCAAGGTGTCAATCGCGCTGAGGACTGTATCTCTTCCCGAGATGCCTTCGGCCTTAACTTTATGAACCAGTGTATTAATCACATTGCCATTAGTAATCGCACCTCCCTGTGCAATCGTGTTGAGGATTCCCTTACGAACATGCCTTTCGTTCATAACTCTTCAACTTTCGTAGATGGAAAATAACACCTTAGCTCTTACATCTCTGCAGGCTAAAGACATAAAACATAATATATACTATTTATATTAATATTGCAATGACGCTCAACTACAATAATGAACATAAAAGAGGGTACACCTTTTGGCATACCCTCCTTATATCTACACCTAGCGCTAAAAACCCATACCACCTGGCATGCCACCGCCAGCGGCTGGTGATTCAACCTCGGGTACATCAACAACCAATGCACCCATTGTGGCTGCTGTACTTGCGATCGAAACGGCGTTTTGTACTGCTTCTTTCGTAACGCGCGCTGGATCGATCACTCCATCCTTTTTAACATCAACTAACCCCTTGTCTGGGCTGTTAACGTTAATACCAAAGCCAACTTTGCCTGCTTCAACTTGTGCCAAAAGTGCTTCGCTGTTGAGTCCGGCATTAGTCATAATCTGGATAAACGGCTGCTTTAAAGCATTTTTCAAAATCTGACGACCGGCGCTAATACTATCTGATCCGTCAGCATTAATTGCTGCGGATAAGTTCACTAATGTTACGCCACCACCAGCAACAATACCCTCGGCAAGTGCCGCCTTGGTTGCCGCCACCGCATCGTCAACACGGAATTTCTTTTCATCAATTTCGGTTTCTGTCGCACCACCAACTTTAATGACCGCCACTTTGCCAGAAAGTGCCGCGGCGCGTTTACTGTACTGCTCTTTATCATATTCGCTGGTGGCATTTTCAGCCTGAGCACTAATCTGTGCAATGCGAACGGCTACGTCACCCGAATCGCCACCGCCTTCGATAATCGTAGTTTCGTCTTTACCAACGATAACCTTTCGCGCTGAACCAACAACTTCTAGACCTACTGACTCAAATGACAACGCCGCATCATCACTCACGACAATGGCGCCAGTGAGTGTCGCGATATCCTGCAAAATTTCTTTACGGCGATCACCAAAGGCCGGCGCCTTAACGGCAACCGTATTAAAGACACCCTTTAATTTATTCAGTACTAAAATACTCAGCGCTTCGCCTTCAACTTCATCTGCAATCAAGACCACGTCTTTTTTACCTGCTGCGGCCAGTTTTTCAAGCATCGGCAAGAATTCTTGAACGCTACTGATCTTTTTGTCAGTAATCACGATGGCAGGTTTTTCGTAGACGGCTTCTTGACGGCTAACATCTGTTACGAAGAATGGACTAACAAACCCTTTATCCAAGCTAAAGCCTTCAACCACCTCAGCCTCTAGTTCAAGACCCTGGCTCGCTTCAACCGTAACAACACCGTCTTTGCCGACTTTCTGAATAACATCAGCGATCAATTTACCAATCACCTCATCACCGGCGCTAATCGTCGCAACTTCAGCCACACGGTCGTGCTTGCCTTCAACACTCTCGGCCAAGGTATCAAGCTGCTTCAGCACTTCTTCGCCGGCTGCTTCGATTCCCTTGCGTAGTTCCATTGGATTATGTCCAGCTGCGATCAAACGATTCGCTTCCTTCAAAATACTGTAGGTCAGCACCGTTACGGTAGTCGTGCCATCACCAGCAACTTTATTTAGTTTCGTTGCCGCCTGCTTGATCAGTTCAGCACCAACTTTATACCCCAAAGTTTCATCGTCATTTTCTGGTAAATCAATACTTTCCGCCACAGTCACACCATCATGTGTTACTGTCGGGCCACCGTACCCCTTCGCAATCACGACGTTACGGCCTTTTGGTCCATAGGTTACCTTGACTGCGTCATAGAGTGCTTTTGCGCCGCCAAGTACGCGCGCACGTGCATCATCATCGTAAAAAATCTTTTTAGCCATTATCTATCCCCTAAACTGTCGCAAGGACATCTTCTTCTTTAACGATTAAATATTCAGTGCCATCAATCTTTAGTTCGGTCGTTGAATACTCTTTGTACACAATCTTGTCACCAATCTTCAACTGTTTTACATCTGGTCCAGTTGCCTTTACCGTCGCCATTGTTGGCTTTTCCTTAGCGTTATCAGGTAAGTAAATACCGCTTGCTGTCTTGGTCGCTGCGACTTCGCGCACCGCAACTACACGATCAGCCAGAGGTTTAATCGGTGATGTCATAGAATGCCTCCGTTTAATTAGATTTCTATAATTTATTGTACAAAAAATAGCACTCTTATGGCAAGAGTGCTAAAAGCCATTACTCATAATTGACTAATAATTAAACAAATGTTATAATGTATATTTAGAGCGTATCTAATTGGGCACGCTGAACCTTGTTACAACTAGAGAAAGGTCCGATTGTGATCATTTCACACGATTTTTACCTGACCGATGCGATCAGTGGTATCTCAAAAGTTACCCCGAGTATCGCATGGGACGCCGTAGAATCGGTGCGCTCAGCAATCGTCACGTCCGACGCATTGAGTCCGTCCGCACAAGTGGATTACCTTGAACTTCTCAAGGATGCGCTTACCCAGCGCATCTGCGAATTTTTCGAGGACATGAACTACCTCGACATGAGGCAGCACATTGTTCGGCTTATCGCATGGGTTCTTGAGGATCCACGTGATAACCGACACACACTGCAGCTGATTACAGCGCTTGAAAAACACGCGCAGCCTGCGAGTTGTGTCACTGAAGACGGTGAAGATACCGACCCCCTCAGCGACGAGGACTTCGAGAACACTCTCTACGCGGATAATGTGGCGTGGAGAATGCTCGTCGATTTCACATCGCGTCTTCAGTTCCCTTATGAGCTTTTCGACAACGAAGAGGAGTCGGGATTCCAGTGGCGAAAGTTCATTACTAGCCATAAGTGGATTCCTCAGGTACTGAAGGAGGATCGAGTATTTGGGACGGCCACCTTCATGCAGGCTATTACCAGCAAAGAAGGGGTGTACCAAACCCTAACGTTTCCGCTTCATGAGTATTCTGTCCTGACATACGAGCTCAACCCGGACTCGTGCGCCAGTCTGATTCTTCATGAAACCGGAGTCGACGGATACGGTGCTGCTACCATCATCCCGCGTAGCGGATTGACGATGAAAGTTGGTGTAGACCGAGCATCGACTACCAGCCTGATCAATAATGGGCTGCGAATCGAAAATGCAATGCTCGGACTAACAGCGTTCGATGTCGACGGTGTGGACATCTACGAAAACCCCCTCTACGAACGCAACGCAACGATCGAGTTGATGGATGATGGGTCAGTAAACCTACTAACCGCTCCCTCGACTTGGTCCCTCTAGTAACAAGGATACCCGCCACGAAAGTGGCGGGTATTTCCTTCTTTGGCAATCATTACCTAGGCAAGTGCTGTTAGTTCACCTTTAATGGCTGCTGGCACAAAATTACCTGCTTCTACTAAGGCGTGAATTTCTTTCAGCCCATCACCCTCAATCTGGGCGCCATCTTCTTTGAAGATCTCAATCGAGATTACTGCCGTTTCTTGGTTGAAGCTAACCACTGCCGCGCCAGATAGGCCAAGTGCATTGATATGATGAACAGCAAGTTCACTATCACCAATACCGCCATCAACTACGTTACGTCCCTGCAAACGTACGCCTTCCATGATCGCTGTAGCTAATTGCTGCTGCATAGCGTCATAAACGACTACGACATTTCCAGCCGTCTGTAGCCAATCTGCCATCGCCTTACCAACATTCCAGGCGCACTCGGTGTCGAGTCCTGATTCAGTTGTTCCTTGTATACAGTATTCTTTAATCAATTCTTCACTCATTATATCTATTGTATCACTATTGACTTTATGGTTATTTGCGGCTATAATATGTAAGTTCGTACTCAACTCTAGGGGGTAGCATTGAAGCTTACAAGCTATCGGACTGTGCTACATCGAGCAATCGAATACACGCAGAATGATCACCGCAGTGACGCAAACCTATCGCTCAGTAATTTTTATTACCAAGCTGGACGGTCAAATCAAGAGAATTACCTCAAAATCCTTAAATGGACACTTCAAGACGAGGAATATATGAAAGCTGCAGATCATGTGAAAGAATACATTGCAAAATGTCTCTACTCACTCGATCTATCATCTAACAAAGAAACGAACGAGGTTTTTGTAAAAAGAACCAAGAACGGATATAAGATAATTGGACGATAAATTCCTGATTACACTGTATCCGTAAGCCGCCCCTGCGCCATGCACGGGCGGCTCTTCCATTTTATAGACTATAAGCATAACCATTGACTTTATTTCATTTATATGCTAAAATTTGCACAAATGCGCGAACAAGAAAATAAATATACCATCCTGGAAGCCCATGACCGAACCGATGGTTCTCATAAGTCACTTGAAGAGCTTGAGATTGAGTATGTAAATCTTACCGACGAACTTATTTATCACATAACCCATGGCTTTAATGCGATTGTCGATGGAAAAATGACCGCCGTAGTCCCTACTAAAGTTATATTTCTTGATAAGTCAGCCCGACCGCTAGCTTGGTTAACTCGTGATCTATGGGATAAGTTAGCCCCTGAACCAGGCGAGACTGAAATTCCAAAGCAGCCTGATTTTAATTTCCTGAACATTGACCGCCGACAGTGGCGTGATCAGCTTGACCCTAACAAGACGGGTCAGTTTAACGCCGACAATCTCTCTGATTCACAAATGGAGGGACTGCGATCTATTTTCAATAGAGATCATAATGGGTCATTTGATGAAACCAATGACCTTGACGATCAAGTTATCCTCGTTGTTGATGAGGTTAAGTCTACCGGCGACACATTAAACATAGCCCAAGAAATGATTAAACGCGCGTTCCCTAGTTCTATCGTCGGGGGAGTTCACTGGATGTCAAAAACAACCCAAGTGAACGGCGCGACAGGTAACGCCGATATTCCTATTTGGTACCAAGACGACAGCAAGGATCCTAAAAACGAAGTTGGCCGTGGAGTGGGCAACAGGCTACCAAAACGACTTATCACCCATCCATCGCAAGAATTTTTAAGTCGACGCTTCAACGAGCCAGATCAAAAAGCACTGCGTCTACGAGAAGATTTTAAAACACTTTCTGATGGTGTTGGTAATGATGTACTATATCAGCCGTATACATTCAGGGACGACGAATCAATCGAAAAGCGTACCGAAAAATACAACCAGTTGAGTTACCGTGAAACAATGCTGGCACGCCGGGCTATCAGTGAATCAAACAAGCAACTCGCTTCTCGCTAGTACATAGTCACCGTTTTTCTTTTCGTCTGTTCTTAACTATACTGATAAGATGACTATTCGCTTCGCATATCCTGATGAAATAATTCGGTGGAATACACTGGTTTTAGCCAACCCTGATCAGGGAAATGTTTTCCAAGGTCTAGAGTTTGCCGAGCAAAAACACGCTAGTGGATGGCGACCACGCTATATCGTTGCCGGTACGCTTGTGATGACCGTGCTTGAAAAGTACGTTTTCGGACTGGGTAAATTATGGTACCTCCCAAAAGGCCCAGGCATTACTTCGGTTCGTGAACTCGATGACATCTTGGCCAACCTAACAGACTTTGCCAATCAAGAAGGTGTCTTTGCGGTTAAAATCGAGCCCGAATTACTTGATTCAGATGAGACTCGTGCTGATTTATTAAAGCTAAATTTAAGAAAAGTCTCTCCCATTCAACCCAACTTCTCCACTGTTACGTTGGATATTTCAGCTGATTTAGATACCGTTATGGCCAGTCTTAACCAAAAGGGTCGCCACGCTATTAAGCGTGCCGAGCGTGACGGTGTCACCGTAGAGCGCGTCGAATCAAACGACGAAAATTGCCGCCTCATGTACAAGTTACTCGCTACCACCGCTGAGGGATCGTTCCGCATACGCAAATATAACTACTACAAGACATTCTGGCAGCGCTACGCACATGAAGACGAAGGCCAGCTATTCTTTGCCTACGTCGACGGCAAGATTGTCGCTGGTGCCTACGCCGTTATCTTTGGCGCTAAAAGCACCTACAAAGACGGTGCCTCGATCCGTGAGCGAACTGTCTACGGAGCTAGTCATCTCCTGCAGTGGCATGTTATTACTTGGGCCAAAGAAAAAGGCTCGGTAATCCATGACTTCTGTGGCTCACCGCCAGCAAGTGAAATTAAAAATCCCGAACACCCCCACTATGGTATCGGCCGATTTAAAACCAGCTTTAACAAGGAAGTCACCGACTACATAGGCGCCTGGGATATTGTTGTTAAGTCTGCTGCCTATAAACTATGGATAAAAATCGGCGAACGCGTCGTCCTGCGAATCCACAACCAGTTGCACCACGAAAACTGGTACTAGTTCTTATCGGTATCTTTTTCAAGCAGTTCACGGACAACTGCAGCGTCGTTCCATGGTAGTTTTTCGCCGTTCACGATGCGGAATTGCTCATGACCCATACCAGTAATCAAAACAGTATCACCCGTCTTGGCTATCGACAGGGCTTTTTCAATCGCGTCGCGACGATCGGCAAGTTCAGTTAATTTGGCAGTTGCGCCAGCAGTTTCAATGCCATCACGCACCTGATCACGAATCGCTCGTGGATCTTCGTTGTAGCTCTCTTCGTCAGTCAGGATAATTCGATCAGCTAGGCGTGCGGCAATTTCACCCATAATTGGACGTTTTAATTTATCGCGGTCACCGGTTGCACCAAACACTAGGATGACGCGGTTCTTTGTGATCTCTTTGGTGGCCTTTAGCAGCTGCTCTAAGGCATCTGGCGTATGAGCGTAATCCACGATCACATCGTAGCCTAGGCCTTCAACTACGCGCTCAAAACGACCAGGAACACCCTCTAAATTGGCGATGCCTTCTACAATATCTTCTAATTTAATACCCAGTAGATACGCCACACAGGCGGCCGCGGTCATATTATAGACATTAAAGGTCCCGGGCAACGCTGTCGCGAGTTCTAGTTTTGTCTGGTGATCGATAATCACATTGGCTTCGCTACCCTTTTTGTACAGCTTCACGTAATCAATCTTCGCCTCGGCTTCTTCATGCTGACCATACGTCATCTTTAGTTCACCGGCTGGGAATTTGTCGTAGTAGTCATACCAAGTATCATCACGGTTCAAGACAATAAATTTCGGTTCATGGGCGAACAGTTTCGCTTTGGCGGCGGCGTATTCGTCCATCGTATGGTGATAGTCCAGGTGATCCTGTGTCAGATTAGTCATAACAGCCACTTCGATTGGTACGCCATCGAGCTTGTGTTGCTGCAGAGCATGACTGGTAATCTCAAGTACCACATAATCAACGCCTACCTTCTTAGCATCACGGAAGAACTCTTGCATACGCTCAGTTGTTCCGACAGTTGCATTGAGATCGTTTAGTTGCGTATTGCCGTCGATTTCAATGAGCGCCGTACTAAACATCGCGGTCTTGTGACCCGCCTCTTTCAAAATTTCATTGATGTAGTTGATCGTCGTCGTTTTACCGTTTGTCCCGGTAACTGCAATAACTCTCAGACTATTAGCCGGATTACCATATTTAAGCGCGACCAAACGAACGCGTCCACGACGATAGATTTCTTCAATACCGTGAACCATACCTTGCGGTAAATAATTTCGGACCCCATTCACCAACTTCTGTTTCATATCTCTATTTTAGCACTCGCAGTAGGTTACGCGCGCTTTGTTTTTCGAATGATCATGATTGCAATCAAGAGAGCGATTACACCGCCAGCGATCCAGACGATCAAGCCGTAGTTAAAGCTAGGCTTTGCTGCGGATTCACTCGTGTCATTTGCCTCATCTTGTGGCATTGATAACACCGAAACCTTTGTGGCTAATAGATTCACCATCGTTAACTGCGCGACACCATTAGTCACGTTATTCACCGTTACAGAAATATCGTCTGTTTTATCACCATCAACATCATATTTGCCCGTCTCGCCTACGCGCAATGTATGCGTCTGAGGGGTTGATCTAATCGTAAAGGTGACTGTATTGCCCCGTATATTATCAACCGTAAACGTATGTGGTGCATCATTTGCCTTAAAGCTAAGTACCTGACCACTAGCCACCTCAACTTTATATTCATCACCTGCCCTGAACGTGCTTTCGCTCATTAGATCGATTAGTGGCTGATCGCTTGCTTCAGAATCAACATTAGCGTCAGTGATAGTAGTAGTTGACGTTGTTTTTAATGTCTCAGAGCTAGTATTTACAGGTGGCGAACTTGTTGCCGGAGGTTGCGTCACAGATGGAGATGATGGCTCCTCGGCTGGAGGCGTTTCCTCCTCCGGTGGCGTTTCATCTTCACTACTAATCAAATTGCCTATATAAAAATTGCCTGCGTTTTCACCAGCGAACACCTTCGTGCCATTCGCTGTAATAGCAGCTTTACTCCAGCGGTTCAGCAGACTACCCGTTTCATATTGATTCCACGTCACACCCTTATCCATAGAGATCCATGGACTATTATTGTCAGTTGCTCCGATTAAATATTGACCATTTGCTGATATCGCTACAGTCTCCCATCTATGAGAATCTTGTGTCGTTCGCTGATTCCATGTCACGCCTTTGTCGGTTGAAATATATAGCTCATCGTCTGTATTTGAGATAGCTATTGTTGTACCGTCACTTGATACCGCCGCAGCGTCCCAGTTCTGAGAACCAGGAATCGTCAAGGGCGCCCATGCTTCACCACCATCACCAGAACGATAAACCGCACCGTTATTCGGTACAGCAATAATCTCTTGACCGTCATGCGATACTAGTACAGATTTCCATGCCAGCGACTCTGATGGGGTATTTGATACCCAATTTTCTCCATTATCGTCTGACGTATAAATCGTGTCTAGATCATAATCAACGGCTATCATTTTTGTACCGTCGCCCGATATAGCAGTTGCATCCCAACTTCCACCTTCAGATGAAATACTATCTTCCCAGGTTACTCCTCCATTAGTCGAGATACAGAGTATGTAGTCGCATACTCCGATTAACTTATTACCATTCGCCGACATAGAGACGTTATAGAGAATCCTCTCTTGCATGCTTACGTCCGTTATCCATGTATTACCTCCATCGGTGGATCGGTGGATATACCCAGTTGAGTCTTGCAAGAAAATTACATTACCGTCACTGGACACAAGGACGTCATACCATGCTGCCATGCCAAGCACAGGAATTGTTGTCCAATTTTGCGCATCAGTTGTCGAGGTACGTATATGCGCTTGATAATTAGGTACTCCAGCTAGCAACGATCCGTCCGCGGAATATGTTAATGCGGCCCAATTATAAAACTCTGCTTCAGTGCGATCTTCCCAGGACTCCCCTCCGTTTACTGATATCCTCATCCGATTTTCGCCACCCGCGGCCAAGTGCTGTCCATCAGCTGATACCGCCGCTGAATTCCAGCCAAAACCAACACTCTCGCCGCGTGCACTCCAAGAGACGCCACCGTCGCTAGATATGTATATGTCATCATCATGATAGGCAGTATTCCCATCAGAAAAAGCATTACTGACGGCCAATAGTGTCATTCCGTTCGCAGACGCAGCCAATGACGTCCATCCATGCGGATCCCCTCGCTCTGTCCATGAAACACCGTTATCGGCTGAGGTATAGATGTAACCGCCCTCTACTGCCGCTGCTAACTTCATACCATCAGCTGATGAAGTTATCGATTTCCAACGCAGCGGATCCCCTCGCTCTGTCCATGAAACACCGTTATCGGCTGAGGTATAGATATGACCGCCAATATAAACAGTACCCTCTTCAGGAGTATAGATATATTCACCTCCTTGTACGGCGAATAATTTACTACCATCAGCTGACAAAGCGACGTCTACCCAATTACCTGATCCCGCTTCTGCACGCGCAGTCCAGGTTATGCCGCTATCATTAGATACATAAACACTGTTCTCACTTGATACTGCAGCTAGTTTTGTACCATCCGCCGATGAAGCAATAGCAGTCCAGCTAGAATTACCGCTAGATTCTCTTGCTGTCCAAGTCGCCCCACTATCAGTTGACGTATGGATAAAATCGCTATTCGCCACTGCAGCTAGTTTTGTACCATCCGCCGATGAAGCGATGTCCTTCCAACTTCTCCATTGCACACCTTTTGCATCACTACGCGACCATTCGTACGTAGAATTGGTAGCAAAAAGCGTCTGTACAGGCGCAATAAGTGCCGCTCCCACTAATAGACCGCTCAGTAATAAAGTATGTGCTTTTACAGCAGAACGTCGCTTGATCAATAATGGTTTTGTGGCTTGGCGGCGAGTCATATGTGGCTGTCCCCTTGTGTTTGCTATTTATGTGGCGGTTAATTGTCGCTAATTATACCATTTTTAACCATATCCATGATCAGTATCTGTTGTGGTTTTTCCCTTAAATTATCCTTATAGAACACATAAATGCCGCATTTAAAACACCCCGAGGTTATCGGGGTGTAGGTAGAAGAAGTAAGGATGTCAGCGAAATTGCAGATAGCAGTTACTGACAGGAAGACCAATATCACGCGCTTCGATTTGTCGTTCCATGGTCAAGTTATACAGCCACTGAATACGATTTGTTGTAACGATCTTGGTCATAGAACCGCCAAACCCGCCACGAGATAATTCGCCCTGCAGGCGTCGCTCAAGCTGTAAACGGCGCCAGTACCAAAACAAGTAATGTCGAATCTCAGCCGCTTTCACCAGATGCTCAGACACTTTTTTCGTGACATGCGTATCGCAGTCGAGGTTACATTCGAGGGTCATCAAGTACATTTCGTACTCCTCGCCCAGATTTTCAATTGCCAAATTGTATGACTCGAGCAGCTGATGCAGGCATTCGACTCGATATGAATCAAAACGCTTTTCATCCTCTGGATGAACAACCGCCTGATAGGCCATGAGGTTCACCACTTCTCCTCCTAATGTTCGTCTCACTCTAGATGTGAATGATACTGATAGATACGATACTACTTTAATTATATTTGTCAATATAATACCCCGGCATAACCGGGGTATTAGGAGGAGTGAAGTTTATTTGTCGTGGCTTACAGCAACACGCGTCACCAGCAAAGCCTGCAAACGACGGTTGATAGACACAAGCCTATCAAACAATTTCTGCCATTCTTGATGGTGCTGGGCAACGATCTTTTTGTCATCTGGACGCAAGATATTCACACCCGCCTGCTCACTAAGAATTGCGCGCCGAATATCTTGTTCTAAAGAAGTCAAATATTCTTCGAACAAATTGAGTCTTTCTTTTAGTGCGCTCCTGTCTTGATCATCGCAATCGATAGCTACATTCAGTTGCATTTCCATTGATATGGTAATTAATCTGCCCCCAGCCATCATGGCCATGAACTCACCGTGACCAGACAAATGCGTAGCCATGAATGAATATGCGCGTCTCCATTTACGCAGCTCGCGTCCATTCAGTACACCACTCGTAACACGCAGCACGATCATAATCGCAACAATAGCGATCGCCTCACCGACAATATTCACTGTTTCTCCTAATGTTCATGCCATTCGGGTTGAATGATACTGATTGATACAATATCACTTTATCTTACACTGTCAATAAAATACCCCGGTATAACCGGGGACTAGGAAGTATTTGGCTAGAGAAAGAATCGTCGATGCTCTTTCTCTGATTATGACTACTCATCTTGTTGTTGGACGATAGACGTTCATGCGCAGCACTTGAAATTTACGTATGATACGTCGAGCATTGTAATACATCGGATGCCACGCAGGATGGTCGATCACAGGCAGTTTCGCAATCTCATCAGCCGATAGCTTTTTCAGTAGTCGGTGCTCTTGGCGTATCGCTACCTTAACCTTTTCAGAAAACCGCAGGCAGTCCTGAATAAACATGTCGATTTCCTGATCAGAAACTGGCTGTGCATGCTTTCCGGCCTTGTGGTGTATGTGCTCCCACAGCCGTTGGTCATACAGCTCTATATTTGACCAATCATCTCTGAACGACTGATCAAGCGCGACACGTTCTTTTAGGTATTGCTCCGTTTTACGGACCCGATCAGCGTGAGCTTTTGCCAAAAATCGAGCGGTTACTCGACTAGCGCCGTTAAAAGACACAATAACGAATACTGCACCGTAAAAAACAGACAGAAGTTCTCTCACCTTTTCTCCTAGGTTCTTCGTTTACACAATGATGCAAATGATTATCAAAATTATAGAATTTTTTATTAAAAGCGTCAATTTCTTATAGAGGTGGTGGCGAGATTGTGGCAATTGCCATATAATACTAGCAGATGAAAATTCTGGGAATTGAAAGTAGTTGTGACGAAACGGCCGCCTCTGTTGTTGAAAACGGGCGCGTCCTACTTAGCAATGTCGTCAATTCACAAATTGATATTCACGCACTCTACGGTGGTGTTGTACCAGAAGTAGCCGCTCGCAGCCATATCGAAGTTGTTAATCCGGTGATCAACCAAGCGCTCGCCGACGCCAATTGCAATTGGGATGATATTGACGCAATTGCAGTCACCTACGCCCCTGGGTTAATCGGCTCGCTTCTGGTCGGAACCTTGGCCGCTCGTACCCTGGCGGTACTAAAAAACAAACCACTCTATCCGATCCATCATGTCGAAGCACATGTGTATGCCAACTTTCTGAACGAACAAGCACCAGAGTTCCCGATGCTCGCCCTCATCGTCAGTGGCGGTCACTCGCAATTAGTCCTATTTAAAGATCACGGCGACTACGAGCTGCTTGGTCAAACTCAAGATGATGCCGTCGGCGAAGCCTTCGACAAAGTTGCGAAAATCCTTGGCCTGCCCTATCCCGGTGGCCCGTCAATTGCCAAGGCAGCCCTAGAGGGTGACCCAAAACGCTACATTCTGCCAAAAGCCCAGCTCAAAGGTCGTTATGACTTTAGCTTCTCGGGCCTTAAAACAGCCGTTCTACGCGCTGTGCAACGTGAAGTAGGCAAAGACTTTACTTTTCCGTCTGGCGAGCTTGCAGCGCTTCTAAACGATGCACAGCGCAATGATTTTGCAGCTAGCTTCCAGTACACGGCTATCAGCACGCTCGTTGATAAAGCCGAGAAGGCCTTTCGCGATTACGCCCCTAAATCTGTCGTTATCGCTGGTGGTGTCGCCGCTAATCAGGAACTACGCCGTCAGTTATCCGAGCGTCTATCACTCCATATCGATTACGCACCGATGCAACTTTGCACCGACAATGCCGCTATGATCGCCACACTTGGCTATTACTACGCGCAGAAAACACAGCCTGTCGACCCCTTTGAACTCGAGGTTATCCCGAGTCTTTCAATGACTAAAACAACCTGGTAGTAATTTATAGCTTACGAACGGTAGCGATACTGGCGTAGATTTCACCGATACTTAGTCGAGCTTTATTGAGGCCGTCACCAGCGTAATAGGATTGCTCTGGTCGTTCACCGATTGCTCGCGGTAGGGCCGCCCATTCCTTTGACAGATTATGCGCAAATGCCTCACGGCTAATCTTGTTGTCGACATAATCGCGAATGCCCCTGCGCTCCAGCAACGCTACAGCTAGCCTATCCTGTAACGCCTCATCGAATGTAACGGTCTGATCAATATTCAGATCTTGCACTAGCCCTTGTAACGTCGAGTCGATAAACTGATACCGGCCAACAGCAGAACTGGGACTTCCCTGTTCGACGAACTGCTTTTGCCACACTAGTACCTCGCCGACGCTCATAGCGGTAAATTGAATTGATGAATTACCGGCATTACCAAAGTAGGCATTATAGTTATTTTTGCTTTCAACCTTGGCGATTGTCGTGAGTAAATCAGCTGTATAGATCTTT
Source organism: Saccharimonadales bacterium (SeqCode) (assembly GCA_036382575.1). GTDB lineage: Bacteria > Patescibacteriota > Saccharimonadia > Saccharimonadales > Saccharimonadaceae > UBA6022. The sequence goes on from DASVHL010000041.1 coordinate 35,277, forward strand.
GGCGTGTCTTGCATATTTACCAGTATGACAGCTGCCAATCCCCCCAGCAGTAAGATTCCTGCCATATTCTTTGGTTTTAAGAGGATAGAGATAAAGTAGCGACGTTGCTTTTTCAGTCGTCGTTTGATCGTTTTGAATAATTTCGGTGTATATCCCATACCTATCCTATTATACCTTTTTACACCTGTCGGCCACGTGAAAAAATTCTCGTTCACTGTTCAATATCGTTGTGTATATATCAACGATTCTTTAGCTTGCGAAGAATCTTCTTACCGAGCGGTAACGCCTTTGTCCACACAATATAGAGAGGTGATAATGGCTTGTCGTACGTGCCAGCGAGCATGTCCTCATGATCAGCAAAACCCTGCTTGAACGTCGAGACACCATCGTTCAGTAGCCCATTAAAGTCGTACTGTGCAATCCCCCACTTTTTGGTCAGCTGAATCGTCCACCATTTCAAGGCGTAGTTCGCTCGCAAGCGCTGCCCTTCGTCGTTCATGCCACCATAAAGCTCAAAGACAGTTTGCTCACTCATACCTGACCACAAAAACGCCACTGGCTTTCCTTCATAGAATGCGGCCGTCACCAGTGAATACTCGCCCATTTTGTCAAAGATATCGTAGTAGTACTGGTCGTCATGAAGCCCAAAGCCGGCTCGTTCGGCGGTTTGCTTATAGATCCCTAAACATCCAGCCAACTCTTCCCTACTTTGAACTTGGCGAATCTCAATCGTCTCACCTGCCGATTTACGTATATACTGACGAGTCTTTTTTGCCATAACGGCGAGTAATTCATCCTCTGATTTCGTCAAATCAAGGATCAAGGTTCGTGGAATCAAGATCGTATTAGTCGATGATTTCCAGCCCGCAACATCTGGAAAGGCTGCCCAATCAGGTTCCACGGTTACCGCTACGGCGCCGTGGGTACGTTTGGCATATTCAGCAATTGCGGTTAGTACCTCTTCCCTATCGGCGTCATCCGCCACCGGTCCACGTGGTACATATACCAAGGCCTTAAACGGTGCCGGCAAACGGCGGATCAATAGCTGCGCGGCGCCGATAATCTGATCGTCTTGATTGATAAAAATGCGATCAACTGACCAGTTATGCGCTGCCTTTACCTCGCCCCAGCCCCACAGCTGTAGCGGATGTCCCCCACGAGCCAAGATTTCTTCGTCCCAATCTGTTTGTTTTTCACACGTCTGTACGGTTGTCATACGCCTTATTATACACGCCTGGTTATGCTATAATTAGGTCAGAAAACAAACACGGAGGAAAATGTTTGAAAACTGTAATCTTTTTCACAAGAAAACGATTAGTCTGTTAGTCTGATGCATTTTTCACGTGTAAATCAACCATCGAAAGCCCATAGCCTCATGAATCTAGCAAAAACGTACGACCCTAACCAATACGAGCCAACTATTTACGCCCTCTGGGAAACCTCTAATGTCTTCGCGCCAACGGGGAAGGGCGAACCGTACAGTATCGTCATGCCGCCGCCGAATGCCAACGGTAATCTGCACATTGGTCACGCATTAATGGCCGACCTTGAGGATATCTTGGCGCGTTTTTACCGTATGAAGGGCAGGGATGTAGCCTATATTCCCGGTGCCGATCATGCTGGGTTTGAAACCTGGGTGGTGTACGAACGTGAGTTAATCAAACAAGGGAAGAGCCGCTTTGATTTCAGTCGTGAGCAACTGTATAGCCAGGTGTGGAACTTTGTCGAAAGCCAGCGTGGCAACATGGAACTACAGCTACGCGCCCTTGGTACTGGCGCTAGCTGGAATGATCTCGTCTTCACGCTTGATGAAAAGGTGATTAAGACCGTCTACGGTACCTTCAAGAAATTATGGGATGAAAAGCTTATTTACAGAGGTGAACGTATCGTTAGTTACTGTACAACTCACCAAACCAGCTTTGCTGATATTGAAGTAGAGCACAAAAATGAAAAAGGGAAGTTGTGGAAGATTGCCTATCCAACCCTTGATAAGATTGGTGAGATTATTATCGCAACCTCTCGCCCGGAAACACTGCTTGGCGATGTGGCCGTAGCCGTAAATCCAGAGGATCCTCGCTACAAAGACTTAATTGGCACCCGTGTCATGCTGCCACTGGTCGACCGTGAAATCCCCGTCATCGCTGATGATTACGCTGACCCGGCATTTGGTACCGGCGCAGTTAAGATTACTCCCGCCCACGATCCAAACGACTTTGAAGTAGGGCAGCGCCACGAGCTGACACCGATTCAAGTTATCGACTTTGACGGCAAAATCATCAACGCACCACAACAGTTTGTTGGCCTTGATGTTGAAATGGCTCGTAAACGTATACTAGCCGCACTTGAAGCCGCCGAGCTTCTTCGTGGCGAAGAGACAATCGAGCATGCCGTTGGTCACTGCTACAAATGCGATACCGTTATTCAGCCCCTAATCAAGAACCAGTGGTTCCTCAGCGTGGCTCCGCTCGTTACCGCCGCCAAGGCTGCCATCGAAGAAGGGAAGATTGCCTTCCATCCCGAGAGCAAAAAGAAAGCATTACTTCAATACTACGACAAACTGCGCGACTGGAACCTTAGTCGTCAAATTCCATGGGGCATTCCAATTCCCGCCTTCCAAAGCGAAACCGATCCTAACGACTGGATTTATGACGACCGCGTCGACGAACCAACTATTGTTGTTAACGGTACAACATATCACCGCGAAGAAGACACCTTTGACACTTGGTTCAGCAGTGGTCAGTGGCCGTTCATCACCACAGATGTCATGACAGAAGGGGATTTGTCGCGCTTCTATCCAACCAGTGTCCTCGAAACTGGTCACGACATTCTTTACCCATGGGTATCACGCATGATTATGCTCGGTCTGTACGTTACCGGTGATGTTCCATTCAAAGAAGTCTACTTGCACGGCCTTGTTCTGGACGAAAAGGGTCTCAAGATGAGCAAATCAAAGGGTAATGTCATCAACCCGATGGAAATGATCTCAGAATACGGGTCAGACGCCCTACGCCTTGGTCTGACCGCTAGCCGTAGTGCTGGCCAAGATCAAGCCTTTAGCGCCAGTAAAGTCATCGCTGGCCGTAATTTCTGTAACAAACTATGGAATATTGCCCGTTTTGTGACAGATAAGCTCGGTGAAGGCTATCGCGTTCAGCCACCACAACCGACTAGTCTGGCTGACCATTGGATTATTCGCGAACTAAACGCAACCGCCGAAGATATCGAGAAGCAACTAGCTGATTACCGTTTCGCAGAAGCAGGCGAGGCTGTCTACCACGCTATCTGGGATAATGTCGCCGACTGGTTTATTGAAGCGAGCAAAAGCGAAGACAACCCAAGCATGCTCGCATGGGTACTGGACGCCAGTCTAAAATTAGCGCATCCGTTCGCCCCATTCGTCACCGAGACGATTTGGCAATCACTCGACTGGCACGATGACCTGCTAGCCGCCAATCACTGGCCAGCCGCACAGGAATATGATGCTATTGCTGCTGCCGAATTTGAACAACTGCAAAAACTCGTTATCGAAGCCCGTTATGTCACAGCCGAACTCCCTGGTAATGAGCGTTATATACTGCTCTATCAACAAGATAGCCTGATTGCTGATAATGCCGCCCTGATTAAACATCTCGCCCGCCTAAAAGACGTTCAACCGGCTGATCAAGCCCGTGGTCTGCGCCTGGCGGCCAGTAACCGTGAAGCCTGGCTCGATGTCAGTGCTGAAACGATGTACGAACATCAGACTAACCTCGAGGTTCGCCTGGCGGAAACGCGTCAGTTTATCACCAATCTCGAAGGCCGTCTTTCAAACGAAAGTTACACCGCTAAAGCCCCAGCCCACCTAGTAGAAGAATCTCGCGCTCAATTGGAATCAAAAAAGGCGCTCGTAGAACGCCTTGAGACTGAACTAGCTATCCTTGCTTAACTAAGAGGAAGGAAGTGACTTTCCAGTGGATCCTGGCCAAAGCCAATTCGCTTTTGTGATAAATGTTTTTTATCAGCATTAGTGCGGGGGTTTAGACGAGGGCTGTCGCCCTTAAGCTCACTTGATGATAGCGAATGACGTTCCACATGGGTATGCGAATCGGTCGCGTAATTAACCAATTTGCTATTACCCTGGGCGCTGGCCACCGCAGATGGGACTGCCATCGCAGTCATTGTTGCGCGGTCGATACGTGTATCATGAACGACAACGCCAGTGGCGGTCGTAAGACTGAGGAATACCGATAATGGTGTAAGGAACAGTGAAAATGGAAACATGTGCTTTTTCTTTTGTGTTTATTTTGTTGTGATAACACTACTAAATATAGCATATGCTTTATTATTTGTCAACTGTGTGTCGTAGACAACTATACGTGATGGTAGGGATTGCCGGCGCTAATCTCTTGCGCCCTATATACCTGCTCGGCCAAAATCAACCGTACTAACTGATGCGGAAACACCAGGGCTGAAAGTGACCAAACGGTATTTGCACGGTGATGAATCGTATCGTCGACCCCATACGCCCCACCAATAATCAGCGTGACGCGCTTTGATCCCTCGAGCGGTGTCAGCAGTAATCGAGACAGAGCAGGCGAATCGAGCAGCTTGCCTCGCTCATCTAGCAACACGACGTATTCGTCATCGGATACCCGTTGCAAGATACGCTCAGACTCTTCCTGGCGGGCTGCAACGCCGTCGCGAGATGAATGTGGCAAAAAGACCCATTCATAATCAAACGGCTTTTTTAAACGCTTCTCATAGCGTTCGATGCCTTCCGCCACCCAACTTTCGTGCTTCTTGCCGATAGCGATAATTCGCAGTGAACTCACGCGCGTAACTTATCCGCTTCAACTTTTAATTGCTCTGGGGAAGCAATGGCACCATGAGTAGCGTGCTCCTGAATGGTTGGCTCCAAGCCTTCCTCTAGACCAAAGACGTGGATGTGCGCGTGCGGCACACCAAAACCTTCAACGATACTACCAATACGTGTATATCCGTAGACCTGCTTCATTTTACGAGCCATCTGTCGAGTAACTGTCATCAGGTGTTGATACAGCTCATCATCAACGTCCCATAAATGATCGATCTGTTGACGAGGAATAACCATGCAGTGTCCAGGGGTCAATGGATCATGCGTCATCATCACAACGCACTGATCGTCTTCAAAAATAATTTCTTGGTGAATTTCACCGTTGATAATCTTGGTAAAAATAGAGTCAGTCATGTCCTTATTGTACCTCTAAAGAGGGGTATACTAGAAGCATGAAGACAAGTATCGCTGCCGTCCGTGCTATTACCGCCGAGTTCGCCCGACAATTTATCCAGCCGTTCTTTTGGGTCGGATTAGGGCTGATTGCGTGTTTAATTATTATTACGATCTTGTTAGCCGTAAATATATCGGCGTGGTGGTGGTTGTTAGCAATTCCGGTTGTCCTATTCGGCATTGCCGGCACAATCGTATGGCTCATCGTACGCTTTATTCTTTATCAATTATCACCTCGTTTGAATGCTGAGCAACGAACGGCAACCAAGCAGTTTGTCGGTAAGTTGCAGTTCGCCAGTGAAACAATCCAGACACCATACCCAGTTATGATTTTTTATGTGGTACGTGACATTATCTTGCGACGTGACCAAGGGTTTCTGAGCGAAGTGACGCAACATTCACGAACATTGAAACCTGACTTTGATAAGTTAAAAGAGTTATTTTAACCAGATAATCCATATTTTCATTGAAATAAAAGAGGACTTTGTCATTACTACCGTAGTGGTAGCGACAAAGTCCTTTGCCTGGATGGACGGACGTTCTGCCATCCAGGCCCTACATAATGCAGATATTACTCTTTCATACCTTGTTGGAAATATGACGAGACCTTCGTAGTGAACTGCTCAATCATGTCGGGCTCCAAGCCTGCAGTCGTCAGTAGCAATGGAATGTTGACGCTTTGTGTCAGCGCCATCAGTGCCATTGGCAACATCGACTGAAGAGCCTCGATATCGATAGCATCTTCGTAGAGATCCCTCGATGCCTCCACGACCTTACGCCGCAACGGAGCGACCACCAAAGTGGCGTACCCACGCGCCTCAGCTTCGCCGGCCTCCGAGTAATTGAGCAGCACAGCAATTCGGCGTTCGTTCAGTTTAAGCAATTCTGCGGTGTACTCATTTCGTAGCTTCAAGAGATTTGCAAGCTTCGCTCGCTGCTCTGCGCTCAAATTTGCATACGAGCCAGTGATGTCACGCATCAATCTGATCACCCTTTCAGGGTTGTAGGGTCTCCGTGTTGAGACGATAACTACTATACCATGAAAGTATATTTACACAATAGTGGTATATCCCTAGAGTAGCTGGAAGCCTATAGAAAAAGGATGGTTCGGCGACCATCCTTTTTCTATGGCGGAGAGGGGGGGATTCGAACCCCCGGTGAACCTTGCAGCCCACACCGCTTTTCGAGAGCGGCACCTTCAACCACTCGGACACCTCTCCAAACCTTGGTTTAGTATAGCAAAACTTTGTCGAATAATTGATAGCGAGTCACGGCGCTATTTGCTAGAATGTACGTAATGACTACTCATACAACTCCAACACCCGCACCAGAACCAGTTACAGCGACACCAGCCGCGACACATACAAGTGGATTACCGCTAACCTCGTTAATCCTTGGGATTGTTTCAGTGCTTGCACTTGGACTCCTCACCGGTGTTCCAGCGATTATTACCGGTGCAATTGCCCTTCGTCGTAAACTTGCCGACCGAGGTTTAAGTATTGCCGGTATTATCCTTGGCTCAATCGGAACATTTTTCTCACTGCTCGTGATTGGATTTGTTATCTTGATGATGTTTGTAGGCTTTAGTGAAGGTGGCGGTTGGCTAAACGACTACCCAGCTCCTACCCCAACAGATAACAACCAATATCTGCCGATGGAGAGCTCGAGAACTTAGCGAGCAAGATAGCGCCAATAAATTGGCTTCTCCATTCGTTCATGGAAATATGTAAACACATTTCCGTTTCACTCATTACACCGAACTTGCGACTATCACCAGCTAAAGCTGGCGATTCGCAAGTTCCAGTCTTAGCAAAACTTACCAAGAAAAAAACCCCATCTTTCGATGAGGTGTTTTTCTTGGTGAACCCGGCAAGATTCGAACTTGCGACCTTTGGCTCCGCAAGCCAACGCTCTATCCAGCTGAGCTACGGGTCCATATTGCGGTGTTACACACTTACGCGTATAACGCCGCGTGTAACTAGAAGGTGCCTTCAGCCGCAAAGCGGCGAACATCGGCTATTGTATCACGTAACAGATAGTCAGGGCAAGGCTTAGGCTGTTAAATACGGAGTTTTCGAATGATTTGATCGATGATATCCAGGTGAAGTGTCTGCATCGGCAAGCGGGCGCCCAACATATCAACAATCGCTTCGCCAGCCTGTTCTGGAAAATACACTGATACGCCAGGCTTAAAACGTTTAATCGGAAGAAGCAGGATTGAATACTCATCACCATCATGAATCACACCGAATCCTTTAAATTCCGCAAAAGAAACAAGACGGTCATTTATATGAAGGCCCTGCCGGCTCAAAGTGTAATTTATTATGCGTGGTGGGCGGTTAACGTAGACTAGTAGGGCAGCAGCCATAACAGGTACTAGGATATTAAAGGTAATTGATTTGATCATAAAAATAGCGATAGCCATTAATACAATCGTTACCAGACCAAAACCAACATACCACAACGTCCCGTTGTTATGCTGGATATACTCTTGAGCCTGCCAATGAACTGGCTCTTCGCTAGGCTGCGTAGGATTCTCAGCCGTAACCTGTGCCTGAGGGTTTGGTTGAGCCGGCTGTAATGGCACAGTATCAACAAGTGGCTCATCTGGCGTAAGCGTCACGACAGGCGCTTCGGCAGGTACCGGGTCAGGGACAGCGGCATAAGGAGATTGTGACGGTTGTTCAGCAGGCTGTTTCCAGTCAGCTGGGTTATTGTCTGGTTGCATAAAATTAGTATAGCATGAGGGGAATGAGAGGGTGGATAAAAATAATCGCAAAATAGGAGGGGAGATATCGCTTCGCTCCTCCATTCATTCGTAAAAATATGTAAACACATTTTTACTTCATTCATTTCGCCGAACTCCGCGCTCGTTTTGCTGCGCATAACCGCGGGAGTTCTAGTCTCGCCCAGACAAGAAAAAGACAGAGCAAATGCTCTGTCTTTTTCTTGGCGGAGGAGGGGAGATTCGAACTCCCGCTCCAGATCTCTCCGGACTAACGATTTAGCAAACCGTCCCCTTAAGCCACTTGGGTACCCCTCCGTGTCGGCTTGTATATACAGAAGACCACTTTGGCACTTCTTGTACTTGGACAATTGTAGCACATTACAGAGGCCACGAGTAGACTATTTCTGCATTAATTGCTATAATTTAAAGAATGTGGTGTAAAAATACCAAAAAACCAACCGTTTTTAAATACGCATGGCGTTTCGGCTTTGCGACTGCTTTTTACACACTCTCTTCGTTCATATTCTCACCAGCCAGTTACGCATTTGGATTGGGTATGCAAGACGGCGCTAATTCCGCCAAAGGTATCGATCAAGTTGCTGATCTATTTGGTGCAACCGGTATTTTTACCACTCTTACAAATGTATTATTATTCATCATCGGTGCAATCAGTGTCATTATGATTATCATTGGCGGCCTGCGATATGTCGTATCGGGCGGCGATAGCAGTAAAGTGTCTGCCGCGAAAAACACCATCCTATACGCCGTGGTTGGTATTCTTGTGGCGCTACTCGCCTATGCGATTATTAATTTTGTGATCACTAGTCTTGTACCTGGAAGTAGCGGTGGTGGGGGAACGGACGTCTAAGTAGGGTGACAGCCGAGAAGGCAAGCAAAACGAGAGGGAGAGATATCGCTACGCTCCTCCATTCATTCGTAAAAATATGTAAACATATTTTTACTTCAATCATTACGCCGAACTCTCGGTTCTCTCC
>DASVHL010000042.1:0-4850 GCA_036382575.1 Saccharimonadales bacterium (SeqCode)
GGAGGAAGGCTTGTCGCGAGCAGTGCTGCGAATGCAACTCGAATGAACAGGTTCCAGCCAAGCGAAAGCTGTTCCGACCAGCGGCGCCAATCGAGTAGCGGATGAAAGTCACTCGTAATATCTTCGAGGTGCCCATCTTGCCACTTGCGGCGCTGCTTTTGCCATGTGTGCGGTGTGTACATCAGACCTGTCCAGGCTCGCGCCTTGGCGCTTGTCTTGGATATTTTGCCGAGCTTCTGAATCTCACGTGTCAGCTTTGCGTCTTCAACTTTGGAGTTGATATCCCAAGGACCTGCATAGCGACCATGAGAGGTCTCCTTTGCGATAGTCATCAGGATGTCGGCGCGAAACAGAGTTGCCTGTCCGCCCAGAATTTCCGAGGTGTGTCCTCGGAGCTGCTGATTAATACCGACTGATGCAAACTCGTGGCGCTGACCATGAATCAGATGTTTTGACGCCCCTTTCATTTCCTCGTGAGAGGGATGAAGGAACGAGTACCGCGCCATGACGCCGCCTGCTTGCTTGAAGTTATTCAAGTCCTCGTCGAGATGCAGTACCATGTCGTTATCTGGAACGACATCTGCATCAACGCCAAGAATGAAGTCGAAGTATCCTCCGGCTGCATACGCTTCAAACATGTAGTTGAGCGCATTAACTTTGCCAGCCAACCCATCGGGTCGAATGACGTCAAGCCAGCCTTTGAAGTGCCTCTCTTTCGCATAAGCAATTGCTTTGTCGTAGGCCACCGAGCTTTCGCCGGGGCCATTGACGCACACGACGATCTTGTCGATACGGCGTGATTGAAGCAGGAGGCCTTCGATCGTGCGATCAATTTGGTCTTCTGCTTCGTACGTGGGAACAAAGGCAATAATTCGCGCAGGACGCGAGTTGCTTTGCTTTTGTTCCCTAGCGCGTTCCCGTGCTCGGCGCATTGATGCCAGTGTGTCTTTGATCTGCCATGTGATTTCTCTGGAGTTTGGGATGCCGGCCGTGATGAATCGTTCAAGAAAAATCGCGGGTTCGGTATCAATCGGGCGTGGCGCGCTGTCACCGCGCAAGCCTCGAACAATATCCAGCGTCTTGCCGTATTGGTCATCCGACACTTTCGTGCCAGCTTTGATTGACGTTATGGGCGATGGGTAGAGCATGAGACCTGACATATATAAGAGTGCCTCTCTTAAAACATGCGAACGGATTGTTAAGGTAAAATACAGTCAATCTACGGATGCGACGCGTAGACAACCTGCCAATAGTAACATATTTACTATATTATGTAAAGTGTAAAGTAATAAAAAACTAAAACAGTCAAATAATTTATTTTTTTGATTGATCGTTGCGAGCGAGTTTTGACGGCCACCAAATGAATCTACCGATGTCATATGACAAGGCTGGGACGAGGAGTGAGCGGACGATAATGGTGTCGATTAATACGCCGAAGGCAACGATGAATGCGATCTGCGCTAGGAACAGGATTGGAATGATCCCAAGTGCAGCAAAGGTTGCAGCCAGGACGATACCGGCCGATGTAATGACGCCACCAGTTTTGCCGAGGCCACGGATAATACCCTGCAATGTGCCAATCTTTTTAGACTCTTCGCGGACGCGGGTCATCAGGAAAATATTGTAATCAATACCGAGTGCAACCAGGAATACAAAACCGAACAGCGGTACTGATGCATCGGCACCTGGGAACCCAAAGATGTGATTGAATACGAGTGCAGACACGCCTAGTGCAGCAACGTAGCTAATGACAACCGTAATAATCAAAAGCAAGGGCGCGATAATTGAGCGTAGTAATAGGATAAGAATCACAAAGATAACAGCTAGGACGATCGGGATAATCTTTTTAAGGTCATTGGTCGCAGTGTCGTTCGTATCAAGTGCGATGGCAGTTGTGCCGCCGACAAGCGCGTCAGGGTCAATTGCGGCCAGTGCTGTGCGGGCATTACGGACAGTCGCCTCGGCCTCGTCAGAATCTGTTTCTGTTGTGGCAAGCGTGGCGTTGATGAGGACTTTACCATCAATGACTTTGGCCGGTAATGCCGCCTGTCCTGGCCGACCATCCTGACCAGTATAGCCTGTTGCTGCTGTGACACCATCAAGATTCATGAGCGCAGTTGTAACGGTATTTTGCCTATCGGCATTTGCAATGACGACCATAGGCGTGCCGATGGTCGAATCGAAATGCTTCGCTAGAACTGCTTGGCCGTCGACCGCCTCGGACTGGGTGAGTATCAGGTCTGTTTGCGGTACGCCATTTGCCTTTAATTGTAATATGCCTGCCCCGCCTGCAATAAGTAATAGCGCTGTAATAATCCACGTCGTGCGTGGGCGACGAGAAATAATACGGCCAACCCAATTCCAGAGCTTGCTGATATCTTGGTTGTTTTTAGCTGCCTCGGCAACAGTACCGGGATGATATTTTGGTCGGGCTGGCCAGAATGATCCACGGCCGAATGCAACGAGGAGCGCCGGCAAGAATGTTAGCGTGGCAAGGAGCGAAAAGACAATGCCAGTTGCGGCAATTGGGCCCAAGCTGCGGTTGGAATTGAGGTCTGAGAATAGCAGACACAGAAGCGCAACGATAACTGTAAGACCTGAGGCAACGATTGGTTCGAAGGCGGCTTTGAAGGCGGTCGCCATGGCACTCCACTTTGACTGAACATGCGTGAGGGCTTCGCGGTAACGTGCAACGAGCAGTAACGAATAATCAGTCGCGGCACCGATAACAAGAATTGATAAGATGCCTTGGCTTTGGCCATTTAGTTCGATCCAGCCCCACTTTGCCATCAGGTAGACAATTAAAATCGCACCACAGAGCGCGAACATTGAGTTCAGTAAGACGATGAATGGGAGTGCTAACGAGCGGTAGACACAGAGTAGAATAACGAAAACGACAGATAGCGCTACGAGTAGCAAGATGCCGTCGATACCACCAAAAGCTTTGACAAGATCGGCAGTTAAACCTGCAGGCCCGGCGACATAGGCCGTTTGCCCTGCTGGTGTGTTTTCTTTAGTTGCTGTGCGCAGATCGGCGATGACGTTTTTGATTTCATCGCGACTGGTGATTGGGACGATGAACTGGACCGCCTTGCCATCCTGTGACGGGATTGGGCCGGCGACAGACGCGCCTGACTGTACGCCGTCAACCGACTGCATCTTATCAACCAGCGGCCGGTAGTCGCGGTAGTTTGCTGGACTGATTTTGGTATCTGATTCGACAACGACAATAGCTGGGATTGAATTAGAATTTCGGAATTTGGCTTGAATTTCTTGGACTTTGGTCGACTGTGCGCTGGCTGGTAGGAATGATGCTTGGTCATTAGTAGATACCGATGACAACTTGCCAAATGTCGGGCCGCCAATTCCCGCAACGACAAACCAAATAATGATCAGGAGAGCTGGTGCTAACCTGCGCAGCCATTTAAAGGTTTTGGGACGTGTGCGCAGCGAGGAGATTAGGTTATTCATAGTATTAGTATAGCTTAATCATGCGCTGATAAGACTTTCACCAAAGACTTAAATGTTTAATTAAGTACTTGGTGAAAGGGGTGTGCAGGAGGATTACTCCTGCACACCCAGTATCACTCATCTTGTAAGACGAGTGATATTTTTGACCCCTACATCACAGACGCTTTATTTACTGATCCAGTTCCATTGACCAGTCGTCACCGAACCTTTGGTTGATGAGAGATGAGTCGACGAGGAACGATTGAAACGAACCTTTTTCATTTGCGACAATATCTCTCAGTACACCGTTGGCGTAGTCAAAGACGGCTCTCTTACCTACTTGAAGGAGTTTTTTATGCTCCTGTGAGTTGAGACTGACAGCATGAAAATCGGGATGGTTTTGAATGTCCACGTACTTCCTCAGAATGAACCGCATTTTAGCGATTCCCTCTTCGTACGCTCGCATGGTTTTTTCGGTTCCCATGGGGGCAAGACGCTTGAACAGTTCTTCGGTGTCTGAGATTGCCTTGACGAGCGTCGTACGCATACCGTCATCGTTAATCCAGAACTTTTCATTAACCGAAGAGTTGTTGTGCCTGATGGTGTATTGGCCTAGATCCGATAAAAGCGACTGAATCGACGAGGGAACGAAGTTTTCATGCTCCTGCCGATAATCGTCGATCGATTCAGACTGCGGCTTCCGCTTTGTGCGCCGCCAGATTGCTCCGCCGGTGCCCAATGCGATGATGACCACAACTGCGATGATGTAACCCGAAACATCGGGTCCAACATTCGTTTGTGGCGTGTTGCCTGCCGGAGCAGCTTGTGTTTCGGTGACGAACTTTACAAGTGCGTCACCGGTTGACGAGCTGGTCTTTTCGAGACTGTTTGCGAGCTTGCTAGCGCTGGCGTTACTGCTTTCGAGGTCGTTACCGACGGCAACAATCACTGTTTTTTGGTTGGACTGAGATTTAACCTGGCTAACGAATTGCGGCAGATCACCTATTTCGCTACGTGCACCTTCGGGCAGAACGACGATACCAATGTTGGTGCCGTCGGTCTGCTGGATGAGCTGCTCTTTGGTTGCGGCGGTAATCACCTGAACCTCAACCGAAACATAGACATTACTGGCCTGTAGGCCTTGGACCGCCTCATCGAGGTAGCCTGTCGTATCGGCAACACTTGGTGTCGCTAAAGCTAGTATCGAAACTAGTCCTAGCACCACGGTTGCAATGATGCGTCGCATGGTTTTCCTTTCAAAAGCGGTTGAGCTGTAATGTAGGGTCGAATTGTTAATTGGCAGCAAAGCTGTCATGCGAGGGGAAATCCCCTCATCTGAAACGATAATGAATTGTCATTTTAGATGAAATGATTTCGAAAGTTGTAGTGGGATTGGGGTG
>DASVHL010000043.1:0-5834 GCA_036382575.1 Saccharimonadales bacterium (SeqCode)
AGATCACTGAAGGATCTCCTTTTTCTATGGTTGTTGAGGTGAGTGAATTGAACTCTCATCGTAAAATATGCTTTAGCGTATTTTGACGAAAGTTCGTGCAGCGCAGTGCAGCAAAATTAACTTGCTCATTTTGTGAACAAGCGGAAATAGGAAGCATAGTGACCGCCTTCTTCTCCGCCCGCACCAAAGTAAAAACCGTATTGAAAGATACGGTTTTTACTTTGGTATGCAGCTAGCAATGCAACCTAATCTTCATTCGGATCATTATCAGCATCCTCCTTTGTCACATGCACCGTTCCGGGCTCATGTTCGGCAGGTGCGTAAATTGAGTAGAGCTTCAATGGGACATCGCCAGTATTCACTAAATTATGCCAAGTAGCAGCCGGCACAAAAATAGCATCGTCAGCCTTAGCATTCCATGTTTTCAGTTCATCCTTATTCGAACCCATATATACGGTTGCTTCACCCTCTTCAATCCGAAGAAACTGATCATGATCGTCATGTGCCTCTAGTCCGATCTCATGACCCGACTGGATCGTCATTAATGTCAGTTGCAGGTTTTTACCCGTCCAAAGAGTTGTCCGGTAGTTTTCATTATCCAGTGTCGCTTGTTCAATATTCGTAACAAATGGTTCAGGACCATGATCGGTAGCATATGTCATATTGCCCTCCTTTTCTTTTTCTCCTTCTATTATACTGGATGCGGTATAATAACAGATACGCCCCGGTAGCTCAGTTGGATAGAGCAGAGGACTTCTAAGCCTAAGGTCGCTGGTTCAAATCCAGCCCGGGGTACCAAATCTAGTCTATAGATCACGGTATTACTGCAATATAGCAGACAACTCTTAGTTGTATGATACATTGCAATATTTGCTATAATATGATATGATATGATAAATTTATTGTGAATAGACTCAATTATGATTTTAAGGAGTTATTTTCCCTCCGTAGCAAAGAGGGCTCTGAGATTGTTGATCGATTTGCCGATGTGACTAAGTCACGATTTGACCATGCCGACGGGGTGCCGGTCGTAATAGGCTCCTACGATGGTAAGGATCTTCCTCTCTTACTAGCTGCATTGGGCCGTTCGAGTATACCACTCGCTCCAGTAGTAGTTGATAACAAGCCGGGACAAGGCACTATACGTAAGCATGCAGAAGCAATGGGCGCAGAAGTTATAGATGAGAAGATACCTGGTCAAATGAGCGCAGTACGCACAGGGATCGAGCATGCCTCAGCGACGTACCCTGATAGCTGCATACTTATCACCGATGACGACTGTCTGCCACCAGCACAATGGGCTGAAACAATGACGCGAAACTCTCGTCTAAGTCGTGAGCTTGGTGGTATTGCTTACGGAGGCGTTATACTAGAACACGGTGAAAGTTCAACGACCGACCTTCTGCGAACAACTTATGCTCTAGCAACCAATATACGACGTAAGCTAACGAACTCCCTTCCGAAAGCAAGGGGTCCAAATGGCATTCTACAGCCAGATACGCACGGTCGAATCCTGGAAGAACTCCATACCCAAGCACCTGACGCGTTTCCTTGCGATGTAGTCGTTCAAGAAAGTGTTATAAAAGCTGGTGGCGAGGTAACATCGATACTGAGTCCACGCGGATTTACGCTAACTCGTGGAGATCGATTTAATAGCGTAGGTGGTCTTGTAAAAGATCTGGCGCAACGAGGAAAAAATCGATCAAAACTATACGAAAGCTAATCACCTTCGTGTTATTTTACCCTACTGTGCCGGTTCTAATTTCATACATAGCGCCGTACCAAGTATAGACATTTTAAACAAACCTTTTGAAAAATTTATTACATTTCACGAACGTCTATCCCCTCGAATAAACATGTCCATGCTACAATATGCCTATGATTAAAAAGCCAACAGGCAAAAAACAAAAGATAGTTACAGCACCCAACTCACGCAAATCTACAGCTCAACAGAAACATCCAATCAGCTATCACGCTATCGCCATACTCACCGTGATAGTAATACTCGGATTATCTATTGTGGCATTTCTTGATTACAGTGGAATTTCATCTTCTATAAGATTAACTTTCAGTAGCGAAGATATCCGACAACAAATGACCTCAGCAAGAAAAACACTAGAGCCAAAATTTGACATTGAACAGGAAGAACGTCTAGAGACACTTTATCGAGCCGGTGTAATTAGCAGCCCAATACCTACCCACTCCGCAAAAATAGACAAGTGTACTTTATATTCGAAGACTAAGGAAAAATTCACCACAATTAACTGGACACAGCATTGCACTATTAGGTACGCTGACGTGCTAGAGACCTCATTAACAAGAGATCAGATTCTCGAAAAGCTAACAGCAGATAATGACACAAGCCAGATATTTGGACAACCAACAACATACACAGCCAGCCTTGGTGCAACCTGCGACAACCTGTACTACGACGAACGTCACACTTCGACCTTGAATTTCTTAGATTGGTCTAGAGGCAACAATCTTAGATGCCAGCTATACAATCCATCAACAGAACTATCAACCGCAAATGTACTACATACCTACAATAGCGCAGATGTAATACGCGAGAAGTCATACCTTACCGTCACTAAAGATAACGAATATTTCGTAGCATCGCTCGGATGCGGGAAAAAGGATCTGTTCGGCTGCGAGAAACCAACCCAAGATCCAATTACAGACTTTACTAAAAAGTAACACTGACCTTGATATAGCGACAGCTACTAGCCCATAAGAAGGATTCTAACTTCACATAGAACGCTGTACCAAATTTATTTAATTCATCCTCAAATAATAAGATTTATTAAATAATCAGTCATAATACTAAATATGAATCCCGAAAACAGCAAAATCGTTCCTCAAAACAAATCACGAATAGTATTATGGAAAATTACAAAAATACTTTGGTTAGTTGCGCTCCTTATTTGGCCACTATTCATCCTACTAAATAAGACCATCGATTCTGCAGATCAATGGACGATCAGGATGTTCGGCTCGACAATCGAAGGGGCGTTCAAGATGGGTCTTTTTGGCTTTATCGACCTTACTACCCTGGCGACATTTATCAGCGGACTAGTCCTAGCACTTACCTATAGAGGTAACATCTTAATAAAAATTGCAATCATCATCGCAACAGCTATCGTTACGGTATTTGTTTTTGCTGCCGTACAATTATTCGGCATCTTCCTCTTGTATCAACCACTGAGTCAAATCTAAGCTATTATCCTAGTAATGTATCTGTGTTAATTCTCTTCTCTCAACCTTCATTCATTGATACACTGACGGTATGACCGAAAATGAACCGAAATATACATCTTCAGAATCACAGCGCATTACACTTCGATTTGAAGAAGGTTGGCGAGAAATTCTTGAGGCGCCAGACGCACTAGATTACCAAACATGGATCAATGATTTAGTAGACCTTTCGTCACGACAGATAAACGAGGATCATACCGAACAAACGTACGGCCAAGAGGCTGTATTCACTGCATGGCTAAGAGCACTTGAGCAAGTTGCAGATGTCGCCATTGACCCAGAAGACATACAAGAGATGTCACAGGCAGATATTGTCGAAACCGCATTAATTACTTTGCAAACAAATATCGAAGCGATGGGATGGGACACGGAAGGATTAGTTTTTACAGTTCCTAATATGTTTAGCGGTGAAGAAGCGACGATTGATATACGTGAATTAATTGACTAACTACGTGAAGCGATCTTTTCAAGTGGCACCCAAATAGTCTTAGCCCGCTTGTGAGTCAGTGTACTCATCTTTATCAAAATAACAATCAACATAGAGAGGCCCGCACAAAGAATCGCAGGGATTACCTGAAGGAAGGCAATTTCCGGTAACCGCGTGAACAAGATAAACGCAATTGTAATAGCAAATAGAATTGTCATCACAATCCATTCGTTACTAAATACTTTACCATCAACGAGTAGTTTAATTTCAGCACGGTTCTGCTGAGCAACGAATACTGATTTTAACATTTCCTTGTGCGGATCTTTTACGTCACCTTTGTAGCCAACAATCCTGTCAACAAGAGATACAAATTCTGACTTACCCGCATCAGCACCACCCTTTGCTGCTGCTTTGCTATAGGTTTTGATTGCTGTATCAATTTCGGCATGGAATTCCGGCTCCATGCGGCGTGAATACTGCAGCAATTCTTCAAGTTTATTAACCTCGATAACTACTAATCGGTGCAATTGATCAATACGAATGCGCTGCGCGTTGATAATCGGTGAGATATAAAAGCCATACAAGAATGAATTTACAGAAAATAGCGTCAGTGCAGCGCCCTGCAGTTCAATCTTTGGCAGGAATAACGAAACAACAAAGAAGACAACGGCAAATATAAAGAGATATTGGGTCAGACGAACGCGAGTAAGGAGAAAATGTTTAAGCTTCATTTATAGATAATACCAGATGAGGCTGTATTCGTTCTAATTTTCCGCCTGATACAACATATATTAGATACCCAGCAGGACAATCGCCCCAATCTAAGCTAAAATAGATGGAATGACCAAGAAACAAAAACTCATCAAAAAGAAAACAATAATCTTGCAGTGCGTCTTGATTGTTTTATTGCTATTAACTATAGCTGTGGCTGTGTTCTTTTTTTCACATTCCATTGCCAACAAACGAACACTTTCCGATAAGGGAGAGCAGGTAAATGGAGTAGTAGAAAAGCATGATTTACACATATCTACCTCTCGCTCGACCAGTCTCACTACTCGAAAAATTGACTACAGCTTCGTTCCAAAAGAGTCAAAAGAAAAAGTTATAAAAACAGACTTCAACGTCAGTAGAGTTGAATATGAAAAATATCCACTAGGGAGCAAAATTCCAATCACATACCTACCTAGTGATACGTCTGAAAACGAACCAACCGCAAGTCTTCGGCACATGCCAGCCATAGCAGAGCCATTCATCTATCTGACTTTAGTGATAGTTTTTGCTATTTTTTGCAGCAAGATAGTTAAAAAGTTGCAAGTAAAATATAATGTAAAACAGCCAGGTATGCTATTTTACCTTACGTCGCTAGCGGGATTCATGGTAGCCTTTGTTATAGCAATGATTACTACTGTCATTGTTGCACAATTAGTCAGACTGTTGCTTTTGTAATGTACAGAATTTTACTTTAGAGTAGCTGCTTAACTGCGTCGTCATACGAACGTTTGACTAACTGCTTTAGTATATCCGCGTCAACATCACTAAGCTTGTTGATATATAAACATCCCTTGCTTGTCTTATGTTTACCAAGTTTGTCCAATAAGTCACTATAATCATTAAAACCGGGCATGATATATAGCGTTAGATTTTGTTTACGCGGTGAGAATGCAGCCAGCGGCCAGTCACCTTCTTGTTTGCTCCGCTCTGACTTGTAGTGATACTGTCCAAAGCCAATCATACTTGAGCCCCACATCTTTGGCTGTTCACTTGTGACCGCTTTATATATTTCTAATATCCTAAAAGCATCAGCCCGTTTGACGTCACCATCAACAGAATTAATAAAATCTTCTACATTAGCGTCATTTACGTGGGTTTTAATTGTACTAGCCATATTTTTAATTGTACATCGCTTTATTCAATCCGCCTTAATAGTATTTAGTGCATAATCACTTTGTAGTTAAAATAGGCTATGCTATTCTTAATTCAACATGATAAAAAATAAACAAAACAATAACGTACTCTCCCTCGAAAAACTCTTTACACGTGCTGGCCTACTGGTCATTGCCGTAGCGATCATCGCCAACCTATATAGCCTGTATATTAACCATCGCTTTGTCTACGAGCCTATCGATATGATGTATTATCTTCGTTACATCAT
>DASVHL010000044.1:0-11118 GCA_036382575.1 Saccharimonadales bacterium (SeqCode)
GAGAGAGGAAGGAACCGTTGTTTATGAGAAGCGCCGATTAACCGAAGGTAAAAACAAGGCTGAAAAAGAGATTGCCAGTGCTGCCGCAAAAGCTGGTGAAATCGTTCTAAAGGCAAAAGACGAAGCGCTACAGCTAGAAAACGAACGTCGCCGTGAATGGAAAAAGACCGAGAATCGTTTGGCTGATCGTGAAAGTCTGCTTGATAGTAAATTAGATCAACTAGATAAGCGTGCGGAAAAGCTTCGTGCTCAAGAAGATGAAGTCGAAGAATTAAAATCGGAAATTCGTACCATTCGCACCCGTCAGCAGGAAAAGCTGGAAAAGATTGCCGGCTTGAAAAAAGGTGATGCTGCTGAAAAACTGATGCAGATGACTGAACGCGATATCAAGAATGACTTGGTTGGGCTGGTGAATAAACTGCAGCATGATGCTATGGAAGATGCCGAAGAGCGCGCACAGACAATTCTGGTAAGTGCTATGGAGCGAATGTCGAGTGAAGTAACTGCCGAGCGTACTGTCACGGCTGTAAAATTGACTGACGATGAAATGAAAGGTCGCATTATCGGCAAAGAAGGTCGTAACATTCAGGCACTGCAGCGCGCGACTGGTGTCGACATTTTGGTTGATGATACCCCGGGTATGATTATTCTCAGTTCATTTGACCCAATCCGCCGCCAAATAGCTCGTTTGTCACTCGAGATGCTCATGAAGGATGGACGTATTCACCCGGCGCGGATTGAAGAAGTAGTCGCCAAAGCCGAAAAAGAAATTGAAAAAGAAATTGCTCGTGCTGGTGAAGACGCCGCTCGTGAAGTTGGTGTTGTGGGCATTCCAAAAGAAATGCTCCGACTCCTAGGTGAACTTAAATTCCGTACTAGTTATGGCCAGAACGTTCTGATGCACAGTACCGAAATGGCACATATGGCTGGTCTGATCGCCGAAGAAATTGGTGCAGATGTTCGCATTACCAAGATTGCTACATTGCTTCATGACGTAGGTAAGGCTGTCACACATAAGATTGAGGGTAAACATCACCACATCGGTGCCGAACTTGCCAGTAAATATGGCATGGACGAACGCATTGTGCATGCTATTCAGGCACATCATGATGACATCGAGGCCACGACACCAGAAGCTTTAATTGTCCGTGTCTGTGACGCACTGTCAGCTGCTCGTCCTGGTGCCCGTAACATTAGCGCCGAGAACTTTACGGAGCGTATGCGTGATCTTGAAAACGTTGCCATGAGCTTTAAGGGTATCGATAAGGCCTATGCAATTAGTGCTGGTCGTGAGGTGCGCGTGATTGTTAGTCCAAAGAACGTCGATGATCTGAGTGCTATTAAATTAGCTCGTGATATCGCTGTCAAAATCGAAAGTACGATGCAGTATCCAGGTACGATCAAGGTTAATGTGATTCGTGAAACTCGTGCGATTGAATTTGCGAAGTAGATACTAGTATGTTTAACAATAGTAAACTAACAGCCTGGCTGACATCAGTCTCTCGTGTTTCGAGTGCGTCGCTGATCCTAGAAGATGCAGAGGGTCGGGTGTTGATAGTAAAAGCGCATTACAAAAATTACTGGACATTTCCTGGTGGAGTAATCGACCGTCATGAAACGCCCCTTCAGGGCGCAGTCCGTGAGACACGCGAAGAAGTTGGCTTAACGGTTGATCCAGCAACAGTATCTTTTGGGTGGGTAGCCAATCGTACGAGCAAGCAAGCTGATACGTATCAGTTTGTGTTTCGCGCGGCATTACCGGCAGATGCAGAAGCTCGGATCAAGTTACAGTCTTCCGAGATTGAAGACTACGCATTTGTGACTCGCGATGAAATCGAGACGCAAAACCGCCATTACGGCAAAGTGCTATTTCAATGGGTGCGTGACGCACGTGGCTATGTCGAACAATCGTTTAATTCTGACATATAATTTTAGCCTTACCTATAATTCTTAATTGTTTGAATGATACTTTTATGGTATAGTTCTGATAATCATGACAGAGGTAATCAACACCGGTAATACAAAAGCGTTCAAAGATCGTTTTGTGCTTGAAAATCGCCAGCTGTACTCATTCACATCGGCTCAGCCGGTGCCAGTTGAGTATGTCTACGATCATATTATTGATGACGAAAAACCTGTCGAAATGTCAGCTACGCCACGGCTTGAAGATTTAGACGCAGCTTACAAGAACCGTGCTGTTAAATACGCCCGAGCCGTTTTAAATTACCTCACGAGGTATTTGCCATATTCGTATTCATCGCAACAGGGTCGTATTGCGCTTAATCAATTAGCGCATCCGATTCAACAGCGAGTCGCGATAGAACAAGACGGCGGTGATGTTTCAGAGGATCTGACAAAGGATCTTGAAGCAATTTATGGCAGGGGTGCAGAGCAGCTGCAGTTTTTACTTGACCAGATTGACAGCAGCAGTAGGGTATCTGAATGTACGGATATCATCGGAGCTTTGTCGGAACTGACTGTTTTCTTGCTGCCTAACCGTCATTTAATGGGTGATGAGTCTGATAATTATTCTATTATAGCCAGTACAGAGGCTGAAGATAAGGCGCGTCTCACGCGAAAAGGGATTCGCCAAGGAATTGATTTTAAGGCGATCCGCCGCTCGGATAATGTTCTTATCCCTCTTCAGGTCAAGACGAGTGTTCGTGAAGACAAAGTGTACTCGCCAGAGATTTTGGTGGTAGCTGTCAATGATTTAATCTATGATCCAGGTC
The DNA here is from genome assembly GCA_036382575.1 of Saccharimonadales bacterium (SeqCode). Classification (GTDB taxonomy): domain Bacteria; phylum Patescibacteriota; class Saccharimonadia; order Saccharimonadales; family Saccharimonadaceae; genus UBA6022. The sequence goes on from DASVHL010000044.1 coordinate 2,733, forward strand.
GGGTGAAAAAAGTAACTTCGATTGATCTTGCGCGTGCAATGCTCGCCGAGATTGAAGGCGAACCAAATTGTGATGTTGATTTGATCAACCTAGCCGAAGAGCGGTTATTTGCTTCACTTGATAATTACGTTCCTTTAACGCGTCGTTAGAGCCTAATTATTTAGGAGGTGTGTTAAAGATTCCTTTTGACAGTGCTACAATTTAACTATGGTAATCAAAAATAAAAAAGTAAAAACGATCACTAAATCTAGAAAAATTGCTACGTTCGCGTTAGTCGGAGTAACAATGCTGCTTGTCATTCTCGGTGGTCTCGGTAGTGGAAAACTCCAGTATGGCTTTGCCTACATGAAGTGTGGGGGGGCGCCAATTGACGCATCGCGTTTTATGGCATCATATAGCTATAATCTCCCTACAGATAAAATGTATAATCCCGGTATCTTTAGTGAATATTTTTGCACAGAATCAGAAGCGCAAAAGAAGGGCTTTCATCACAGCGTTCTAAGTGATGCTGCCCAAAAAGAATCTGTAGCTTTGGAAGTGCAACGCGAGGAAGAGGCACGCTTTAGTCCCGATAAGGTCAGCTATACGCTATACGTTCCCATAGAGAAGTATACTTATGGCCAGATTAGAATTATGAAAATGTCGAATAAGGATCCGCACTCTTTCTACAGCGTGAAACAAGATGGCTACAACGTAGCAAATGTACGCGAAGGTGCTATTCCAAGTAACTATCAATTGTGTACAAATGAAATAAGCGGCTGTACCTCTATAGGCAAGGACAAGAGAGGCCTAGAGATCATGAAACAAACTTCTGATAGTAAAAGTAGCAGCGTAGGCTACACTGCTAATATTGGCGGGACATTTATAAATCTTACAGATATTTATGATGAGATAACGGACACGGATATCCTCAATATCTACAGTTCATTAGGAGAGTATGAAAATGCTGAATAGAATACGATCACACATAGCATCGAGAAAAGCGGTGCTTTTAGGTAGTGCAATTGCATCGATTGTATTGGTGACAGTGGTGGTAATTCCAGCAATAGGGCAGTCGATAGTTGCTGGCTTTATGTATGTACCATTTCTAGCGATTTTGCTATCTTCTTCTCCGTTGTATTTATACATATTACAGGGGCTAGTTGCTTTGATGTTTGGCAGCGTTGTCGCAATGATATTTTACCTATTGAGAATCAAAAGCTCTGTATTTGTATCGGGTGTTGGTCTTTCATTTGGTTACGTGGTCTTTACATTGCTAGATCATACTTTTGAAACATCTACATTTCTGAAATCGATAGGTTTCTTGCTTGTGTCATTGATCATTTTCTATTGTTTAATTCAGGTCGGAAAACACCTAAAGATTAATACATTTATGGCATGCGCAGTTTTTGTTGCTTCGTTAGGCGTATGTTCATATGCTGCGCAAGTAGTAGTGAGGCCAATCGAACGAGAAAAGGCGAAATCGTCACATCAAGTGTATTTAGATGCTCAAAATCAAGAATTTGAAACCGTAAAAAAGACGCTCAAGTTTACAGTTTATTATCCGACATACAGCTCTAGCGAACTATCTGCTACTCAGCCAAAGCTTAATGGCTATTCTCAAAACCAGAAGAGACACACGAACCCGCATGTTACGTATAATATCGGTAAGGCTCGGGTGACTCAGACTGCTTTACTTAAGGATCAGGAGAAGTTGGTCGACTTTACTCGCAATTGTGATATTACTCGATTATCAAATGAGATGGACTCAAGTTCTGTGGTACGTCAACAGAATATTGAAGACAGTCTTGAAAACTTATCCCGATGTAATGTTATTCATCAAACCCCCGCAGGTAACAAAGTGCTCTTTCGAGGCTTGGGGCAATGGACGACTTTTTACCTGCAGAAAGATAAAACGAATATCGTAATTAGATTTGACGACATCAATGCAGGTAAGTATAGTGAGGCGTTTTTGCCAGAGGTTATAAAAATCATAGACTCATTACAGCCTGTTTCTATCAATAGACTTCAGCGAGGTAATGAAATGCTCGCAGATCGCTACTAAAAAATAGAGTTATTTTCTTGATCCGAGCCCTAAGGTATTATCCAAAAGAGTGCTAGGGCGGAGTGCGGGCTATGGTTTATTTTATATAAAAATGTTATAATATATATTAACTGAGTAACCGCTCAGCGTATTATCGACAGCAGGAGGCAGGGATATGTTAGGCTGGAGTATTTATATTCACCGTGGCGGTACGATAGATATGTCCAAAGACTATGCCAAAATAGAGGGTAGCGAAGTACTTTTATCAACAGGCGCGATGCCAAATCTCTCTATTCTGGATTCACTATATGCTATGGGTCCATCTGTTCAAACGAAAGCTCAGGGTGGATATCCTTCTATCTGGCACGTGCCCGCAGGTGATCTTGCGGAACTTTTGGAGGCACTCGACAACCGACGTACATCACCCTACGACAAGGTGCGCAATGCCCGAGAGACCATTCAAGGACATAACATTCCAGGTGATGAGCTTGTGTATGTAGAAGCTTGGGACCAGAGCTAGTCGATTCGCCACCCGCATTCGTGCGGGTGGCTTTTCAATGTGAGGAGTTTGACACATTACTAATTAGGAAACAAGATTACTGCATTAGACTTTAGGTAAATAGCGCTTATGCTTGCTGAGATCTACAGAGCTTGAGATACTACTTGTAATCGCTTTCCTATCAATGAAAGGGTGATTGCGATGGTATATCAAAGAGCTCCACGGGCCGCACTGAGTATCGGAGATTTCTTCCGCACAAGAGGAACGACGGACGATGACCTGATGAAGGTGACGCTCGAGGACGGTAGCACACTGTTCTTTACCTTCAAAAGCGCGCCGAACGTCGTTTCAGACCTAAAGTGGCGGCTAGATAAACAACTCCTGCCGGAAAATTTGACAGCGCATCTGCAGGAGCATGACCTTGAATCGCGGTCTGATTTTGTCCTTTCTGGTTATACTGTAACGGTTGGCGAAAGGGTACGGCTCGACATCGAGCCATCAATTCATTGGCGAACTACGATGTGGTTTATGACTAACTCTGCGGTCAAGACTATACGACCGGCACGTCGGCCTCGCAAGGCTAGTGTGCAGATATTAGACGGCGATTTGCAGTTTGATCAAAGCAGCGACTATCACTAATTCGCTCCGCTTAACCCCGTACCCCAAGGTCGAGCCCCGCTCCCGAAAGGGTGGCGGGGTTTTCGATTTTTGTAGGGTAGTTTATTCTGTCCCAGGGTCTGTAAGAGTTGCAATGCTTGGCGAGGTGAAGTGTTTTTGAACTGGATCTAGAACCTCATTTACCGCCAACGCCGCCTCATAATTTTCAACGGCTCGGTTATCGATACCGGTCCAGTTTTCGTAATCAGATTTGTACGTTGAGCCATTCTGCAACTCCTCGTCAATTCTTTTAATCATTCTCGCTCGGTTATATCTTTGTAGCGCCACTAAAGCTAGGTTGAGTACAGCCCCGCCGGTATTGATTGCTAGACCTTCTCCATATTTACTTTCAGCGATATCGGCTACTATTGCTACGCCTGACGGAATAGCGGCGATTGTATGAACAGTTTCATTAAAGACACTACCGCCAAAGGCAAAGCTTGTCGCTGCCTCGATGCGACTTTTATCACTATCGAGTCTATAGTTCCCGCCACCACCAGGTCGTGATATGAGCCTGCCAACTGTTCCCATGACAACTTTACGGATAACGGGGCTACCTAATCTTGTGTGCCATTTTATGCTACGTTCGTAATTGCGAGTCGTAAAGTATCGAGTGAGCCCGCGCTTAACTAGGTTTGCCTCTGCATTTTCTTGCAGGTCATAAAAACCCGGCCTTTCGGCGGCAGGTAAGTTAGTAGTCTCGTCTTGGTGAAAATGACTCTCCATATCACTGTACATATATTTTATTATAACATAATACAACAAATTTGTCTATAACTTGTGAATATGAAAAGATATTTGCGGCACCGTGCTTGACTATTTTTGCTTTGCAAAAAGTCGAAGAACCTAGTCATTAGCCCTGAGCCATATAAAAAAGACTATCCAAAGACAGTCTGTTTTATATGGTCGGGGTGAAAGGACTCGAACCTTCGACCTCACGGTCCCAAACCGCGCGCGCTACCAACTGCGCCACACCCCGATAGGTGTTACCTGAGTGATTATAGCGTAAATTTCGCATAATTTCTAGTATGTTCTATCTGGTAGCTTTTTTTCTCCAAAGGGGTTACGATGGGTTGTATGATAGTTCCATTTTTGAAGCGCCTCTTTTTTATTAAAAAAGCATCTTGGGCTGAACGCCACTTTGTTTTAATCTTAATTATTGGTGCGGTTTTGGCAGCACTAATCAGCCTTGCGATCGGACTCAATCAGAGTGTTTGGTTCGACGAGGCCTACTCTATTTTTCTTGCTAAACAGTCTGTTGCTGAGCTTATTCATCTGACATCAATCGACGGACACCCGCCACTTTACTATTTGTTGCTAAAAGGCTGGGCGGCATTATTTGGGTTTGGCGAGTTGGCACTACGAAGCTTGAGTGTTATTTTCTTCGCCGGCAGTGTTGTCGTAGCGGGATTGTTGGTAAAGCGTGTGTTTGGCCTCCGTGCAACGCTTCTGACGCTACCGCTATTGGTGCTTGCCCCATTCATGTTGCGCTACGGATTTGAGATTCGAATGTACGCCCTCGCATCACTGATTGGGATTGCAGCAACATATACCTTGATTGCCGCCCGCGAAACAACGGATAGTCGCCGGCAGTGGATATTGTACGGCGTCTACGCGTTGCTGGTTGCGATTGGTGTCTACACTCTCTACTACACCGCATTACTCTGGGTGGCGCATTTGGCTTGGCTAGTATGGATGGCAGCCAAGGAGCGTCAATCGTTGCTGTCAGCTCGTTGGCCAGTGGCGTTTGTGGCAAGTGTTATATTATTTATTCCATGGTTGCCAACATTCCTGTCGCAACTAGGTAATGGCGCATTATCGCCAGTCGTACGTACCCTGAATCTTGAGCAGCTCTTAGGTGTTGTGACGTTCAATTTTCTATATCAACCAGCTTGGCAACCGGGCATGATCGGTGCATTTGCTATCCTTTTTGTTATTATCGCAGTCGTCTATTTTGCTATCCAGGCATTTCGTCACGCTTCAACACACGAACGTAATTACCTTGTACTGTTTGGCCTATATATGTTGGTCCCGCTTGTTATATTAATGCTTGTGTCGCTACTAAAGCCAATGTATATCGAGCGTTATTTTGCACATATTATTATTGGTGGCCTCATATTTTTAGGAGCGTGTAGCGCACTGGCTTTGGCGCATAAAAAATCAGTTCGTGTATGGATTGTTGCAGTTGGCGTATTTGCGGTTATGATGAGTGGCACCATCCACTTGCTTCAGATTGGTAATTACAACTTCCAACGATCACAGTTACCGACGACTAAATATGCTGCGCAGGCTGTCGCCTCGACATGTAATAGCGATTCGTTGATCGTGGCCAAGGATCCATATGTCGCAATTGAGCTACTCTATTATTTGCCGAACTGCCAGGTATACTTCTTTAGCGAAACCGCTGAACTAAGCGGTGGCTATGCGCCGGTATCTAATAGCCCATTACATGTCGTGACGCCGAACGATTTAGTAGGCCTTGTGGAGCGTGTCTATTACATCTACGACGGCGAACCAGATGCAGATTTCTCTGGTCGATTTAGCGAACTATCAGATCAAGTGTTCGATAAGACACATGTCCGCGAATTTAGCGCGGAATAATCTTCATTAATATTTTGTAACGCACTGCTAGCCACACCAGCATAACCCCGCAGATAGATAAGAGCAGGTTGAGTAACCATGATTCAGTTGGATCTTTGATTGCCAGATGAACAAAAAATACGAGGATAGCGTGCATCGTATAGACATATAACGAATTGTGGCCGAACGGTAAAAGTAGCCAGCCTAACCAGCGTTTAATCTGGGCTTCGAAGCGAGTAAATAGCCAGAAGCTGGCCCAGAACCAAATCACAAATAGGCCGAGGCGAGCGAGCGGCAACTCTTCTTTGTTAAACAGCGGGTTGACGACCATATTAATATCAGTCAAGAAGCGAGCCGAAGAGCCAATGAATTCCTCGCCGTGTACTAGTAAGAAACTGGCCACCATTGTAACGGCTGCCAATGAGACGGTGCATGCGATGATAGTCCGGCGAAGCGGTAAAGATAGTCGCTGCCACCAACTTTTAATGGTATTCCAATGGAAGCCAATCGTAAGCCCACCAAAGAAGATCAGCTGCCAGCTATATACCTGTGACAACTCTGCTGTCTCGAGGGTACTGTTTGCGAATTGGGTCCAGATGAAAATACTGATAGCTATAACGACGTACCATAATTTGCGACGCAGCAACCACATTGCAATTGGACTAGCGAAAATAAACAGGGCATAGAGGCGTAAGTAGTCGGCCCAGCCATAGATATATTCAAAGGTTATAGCGCCCTTCAGGATATCCCAAATATTTTCGGTTGGCAGACGAATGCCGGCCTTTAGTCCTGGATTATCAAGGAATAACCAACCGATAAAGGTAAATAGTAACATCAAAACAATAGCAGTAATGTAGAGTTGCATAGCCCGCTTAAGAAGCAGTGAGCTGACGATGGCAAATGGTTTATCGACCAATTTTGATCCACGAACAATACCGAGCACTATACCCGAGATAAGAAAGAAGCCTTCGGCTGCCGAAACGTATAACTGCCCACGACCAGTCCACCAATCCAGACCATTTGGGTAAAAGGCAAGGTGATCAAGAATGATTGCCACCAAAAAATAACCTCGCAAAAGGTCAAATGTTTCAATACGAGAAGATACTTTCTGTAACACTAACTGTATATTATACTATACGGTTTACGATATACTGAGAGGATGAAACCTACACCCTACCCTGCTCCAGATTTTAACCTAAAAGACAGTAACGGTACCGCGCATCAGCTAGCTGACTATGCTGGAAAATGGGTAGTGCTCTATTTTTACCCTAAAGATGACACGCCTGGTTGTACGACAGAAGCCTGTAGTTTGCGTGATGCCCGCGATGACATTGCTGCACTTGGTGCGGAGATTATTGGTGTCAGTAAAGATGACGCTAGTAGCCACGATAAGTTCAAGGAAAAATACACACTTAACTTCACACTTCTTAGTGATCCTGACATGACGGTAATTACCGCCTATGATGCCTGGGGCAAAAAGATGTTTGGCAAAGAAGGTATTATGCGCAAAACCTTTATTATCAGTCCTGAGGGTCAAGTAGTAAAAGCCTACGGACGCGTCACCCCTCTTGGACACGGTGAACAGATTGTTGCAGAGCTAAAATCACTGCAAGAAAATGTAAAAGCATAACCACCTTACATTACGCTTATTAATTTGCTACACTGCTGACATAAGTAATTAATAGGGAGATTACATGGACGAAGTAGTAGCAACTGACAACAGGGGCGAAAAAAGCTTTTTAGTGACGTGGGTGTTGAGCCTACTGGTAGGTGTATTCGGTGTTGACCGTTTCTATCTAGGAAAAATTGGTACTGGTATTCTAAAATTAATCACCCTCGGTGGACTAGGTATCTGGGCGCTTGTTGACCTTATTATCTTGCTCTGCGATGGTACTCGTGACAAAAAAGGGCTTAAGCTAGCAGGATACGAAAAATACAAAATCTTGGCCATTATCGTCACTATCGTGGTCGTATTATTTGGTGGTGTATTTGGATCAAACCAAAAACCAGCATTGAATACCGACACGCTAACACCGTCAGGTGCGACGACAACTGAACAAACACAAACATCTGAAACTCCAGCAAAATGGGATATTCAAGCAGCCTACGACAAGATCGAAACAGGCATGACCAAAGCCCAAGTTGAAGAAGCCACTGGAAAAAAGTCTGACAACTGTACTGAAAGCACAAATGATTACACTGGTAAAAGTGAGTCATGTACATATGGCAATGCCTTTACTGATAAGGGCACTATCATTGTAATGTATATGCAAGATGCTGTTAGCAGTAAAACAAAATCTACCTACTAATACGTAGTGTGATTGCACATAAAAACACCCCAACTACTCGGGGTGTTTTTATTTAGCGCGGTCGCTTGCTGGCAATGCCGCGAGCGAGCTTGGCGAATCGGTCATCGATTACGGTAGGCGTAAAAGCGCCATATTTACGCATAGCCGCTTGTTCGATTAAAAAGTCAGCAATTGCTGGGTTTTTTGGAAGCAGTGAGCCGTGCATATACGTTGCGATAACATTCTTATAGCGCGCGCCTTCGGTATCGTCCTGGCCGTTATTACCAGCTCCCTTGATGACTTTACCGAGCGGTCTAACGTTTTTACCAAGGAATGTTT
>DASVHL010000045.1:0-1790 GCA_036382575.1 Saccharimonadales bacterium (SeqCode)
GGAGAGAAGAGAAAGGCTAGCACCTGAAGCTAGCGCGTCTACCAATTCCGCCACATCTGCATAACTTTGCTTAGTTATAGTACCGAGTTGTGTCGTAGTTTTCAAGCCTAGCTGTAGAGTGTGTGATCGGCGAAGGCCGCAGTATCATAATCACTGCGAAGCTGTGAAACAAGATGGCGCAGTTCAGTAGTTTGTTTAACACCAGGATTGAGGATTCCGTTGGGATCAAATACTTCTTTAACCCTGGCGAATAGCTGTAAGACATCTTCATCCAGATGTTTGTAGGCAAATGGCGCCTTGACACGACCTTCACCTGATTCACCGATCAGATGACCGCCACAACGTTCAACCAATTCGCTATATTCGTCTAACACCTTGAAGACTTTTTGCTTGTCGCCGACTTTGTGAAGCTGCAAAACTGGACGCGTATAGACAGTCCCTTCGAGTACGCGGATATGAAGCGGGAGTTCAATGTGATGCTTTTCGGCCAATACAGTGATCCCTTGCTCAAACACGCTGAGGCGTTCGCTTGGAATATATGCGCCATCGCCAAGCGGTGGCGCCGAGACATCTTTACCCTCTGGTGATAGCAAATATGCCGTTACTTCACGCGCAGCAAACAGCTGTTCAGCCTCACTGCCGTCCATAGTTGTTACCTGAGCATCCACACTGTTAAGTAACTTGTTTACCTTTTTCATACGGTGCATACGTGCACGGTCATTAAAGTCATCAAAACCAATCAACACACCGGCATCAAATGTGCCAGCCGCTGCGGTATTGAAACTGTAGGTTTTGCCTTGCTTTTCAGCCTGCGCAAATAGCGTCCCATCAAAATATTCGAGTATCGCTGGTGAAAGTTCCGCCAACGCATCAAGAGTATCACGTGCGGCATCTTTACTCGCAAAAGTAATAAATGCAGCAGTCTGCTGGGCACTGACAAACTGCGCCTTGAGAATCATCTCCGACACAATACCTAACGTCCCCTGGCTACCAACAATGAGTGGTGTCAGGTCAAATGAACCGTCCTTCTGCTTAACCTGTGCAATTGAGGCATAGCCAACATTGTCACGCGCATCATCTGCCAACTTATCAGCTATCATCTGCTTGTTATCTTCGATAAGGTTATCGATAGTGCGATAAATCTCACCTTCTAGAGTCTGCAGGCCTTTCTTTTTATTAAGATCCCGCTTGCTGAGGCGTTCGGTCTGTAATACATCACCATTAGCAAGCACTAATTCTAGCTGATGCACCCATTGGCTCATATCACCATACCGACCAGATAATGGGCCGCTGGCATTATTCAGCACCGCGCCGCCGATCGTACTGTAGGCATTTGAAACAGGTAGCGCAGGAATTGCCATCCCCTGAAGAGACAGCGCGTCATTAACTGCTTTGGCATTAACGCCTGGCTGCAAACGAATAAGTTTCTGTTTGCTATCGAATTCAAAGATCTGGTTCATGTGTGCAGGCATCACTAACGAGATACCTTCGCCTAAAGCAGCACCAGTTTGATCCGTGCCATTTCCACGAGCCGTTACGGGCAAGACATGACCTTTTTCGGCCAACTGGTTGGCAAAGCGAGCGACTTTGCGGATATCGTTCGTGACCCTTGGATAGACGGCCATTTCGGGCGTTATTTGCAGCACACTCGCGTCAGTGCTAAGTGCCTTTAGGACAGCAGGATTGGTCGATACTTCTCCTAGAATATGCTGATTTAGATACTGCGCAACTTTACTCATATACCCCTCTACTTGTTTCTACTTGCTCTCATGATAGCACAAGCGGCCCCC
>DASVHL010000046.1:0-13298 GCA_036382575.1 Saccharimonadales bacterium (SeqCode)
GGGCTAGACCGAGGTGAGTTAGATAAGATACTTGAGCGCTCGGCTGGCAGTAATACAGCTCCGGCGGTTGAAGCTCGTCAAGATTATGTCCAAGAGCCACAGCACCAAGAATATCGTTCAAGCGACCAGCGCTATAAACACAAAAAGAAAGAATCGTTTCTTGGCGATCTGTTCGACTTCTAGTGCCCAATAACGACCTTTAGTGCAACAATACCAAGTCCAATTGCCAGTTCGATAGCTACCAGTATAAAAATTGGTAGCTTTTTGGCTTTTAGCGATAATGCGGATCCTATTGACCATCCAGCTAGGAGGATCAAGGCACTAATAATCGAAACGTTGATCGCAACCTCAAGACTAATCAGGTGAATCATTGATAGTCCGATCATAAGTAGTGGAAATATGAGTGATGCGAGCATCGGTGCGTGACGACGCAGTTGATGATGGGTTTCCTGGACATTATCTAGTTGACCTGGAAAAATAAGCCGACGTGACATTTGCGTTGCGACGATACTGGCTGCCCATAATGAGACAATTGTGCCACAGATAATATAGACGGCATGGAGCGCACTTGCATGATCGGCATCGATGCTGATCAGTACGGCAAGCAGTGCGAGTGTGGCGTAAATACGCTCCTTTAGTAGTTCAGCGATATATTCTTTTTCATGTTCGGTTTGAGGAGGTTTTGTTGAGCGCATATCTTCTAGTGTAACAAATCAAACTAGCTCACGGCGATAAGCGTCGTGAGTATTGCAAGTGCTAACGCCACGGGAGTCATGAGGTTTCGCTCTGGCTTACTGCGTGAGACAGCGTTCATTAACACGCCTAACCAAAAGTAGCCTACGAGTACCCAGGTTGCGATATCGACAAAAAATTGGTTATTGATTAGCTCAAGAATGCCTGCCCTATCCAGAATAATGATCGTAAAAAACAAATAGATGACAACTGAACTTAGGCTACTGATGCGTAGTTTTCGCGGCAAGATTATATGTTGCCCGCCCCAGGCATATTTTCCAAGAGGTGCACCGAGTGCAAGTGTGATTTGGAATAGCACTAGCCCAGCAATAATGATGCAGAAAAGAATAGGTGTGATATCGGTCATAGGCTAATCATATCAAAGACGCAACAACTACAGGCTATAAACTAAAGATTAGGCAGAGGCACCAGGCACATGGTTGAATTATCATCTGACCAAGAATAAGTACTTGAGCTGGTCTTCATATCGGGAAATTGTCTGCCGCCACCATATTCTTCGACGACTGTTCTGTCGCCACAGTTTTGATTCTTGCCTGGTAGCGCATAGCGGAGCATATACGGTGTCACGATATCATTAACCTTAAATTGGTCCCAATTTTCGATATACGCCCCTACCCATTGGCTGCTAGAAAAGGGCGCTTGAAAGCTATAGTTTTGTGCTGCAGGAATAGATATTAGTGTACGTATTTGATTGTTGAATGTAGCGTCAACTTTACCTCCGCCATCGGCAGCGCCGCAATCGGCAACCCCATCGCTATCACGGTCGACATATCCTGTTCCGAGACAAACACCTCCCGAACCGACGGTGGGATATGAAGAATTAATAGACCCATATGATAACAGCGCTCGTTTGTAAGCCTGAACCGCGGAAATTGTCTGGCTTATGTATGCCCGACGTTGAATTCCATTGTATGAGACGATCGTAATAGCAGCTAATATAGCAATCACTACAATCACGATTAGTAATTCGACAATTGTAAAACCAGATTGTTTATTTTTTGCCCACATCTTTATATCTAGTCTATGAAACATAACCTAGATCTGCAAATCAACATAACAAAGCAGCCTGCCGTTGCCATCATCCCACGTATAAGATAGACCCTTAGGACAATCAGACACCCCTCCATTAAACACTCCGGTCATCTGCAGCCATCCACCGCCATAATACACATAGGGGCCAACAGTTCCATTAATCGGCACATGATTAGCCTGTGGTAATGTTGCTACTGTTTTGAGCTTATCCATTAATGGTACTGAGCTTAGTTCAGTAAGTGTATTGCCATTATTTGCGAGATAATCACGGCATTTCGCGCCAGGAAAGCCGGTACCTAAACAGTAGCCGCCGTCGGCCATTGTTGGGTATGTTCCGTTTTGGACTTTGTATATTTCGTATAATTTTCGCCACTGATTAAATTCGTTTAAGCGTGCAGAATTGTTTGCTCGTTGCTGTACACCGTTATAGGCTACGACCGTAATAGAGGCTAGAATGGCAATGACAACAATCACGACTAACAATTCAACAATCGTAAACCCATTTGCGAGCCCCTCGACTTTGGTCGATTTACCCACCAACATATGGCATCCAGCCATTGCTGTAGTATAGAATGTCGCGATCGGTACCGATGACTTGATTGATGCCTGCAGCTTGGCATATTATATTCGATCCAGTTCCTGCCCACGTAGTAGTTACCGTAAAGGCTCTTGTCGTTGACTGATAGGTAAAAATGTTTCCAGATTTACTTGATGCCACCAAAGCAAATTTATCTGGCCCGTCACCCGCGATGCGACAATAGAGTACGTTATGTGTGTTACTGCTAAATCCGTTACCGTAAACTGACTTTGATAACTTAATATCTAGCGTCCCTAGCTGTACGTCCCCGACTGGATAGACGCCGTTATCGACTCTGTATAATTCAAATTTTTTCGCCAAGGCTTGCAGATCGTTCTTTACGGCTGTGTCGTTTGCGCGACTCTGAATGCCGTTATACGCAACAATAGTAATGGCTGCCAAGATAGCAATCACAACAATTACGATCAGTAATTCGACGATAGTGAAACCAGATTGTCTACGTTGTGCCCACATGTGTTTAGTATATTATAAAGTACTTGTGCTAACTATGGATCGAATTCGTCAATTTATTTTTGATATACGCCTCGTATGACTTCTCGTTGTATTCGGCGAGTGGGTAGATATCGGCGCCTTCGTTATTGTATAGTGCAAATTCACCGACACCTGCATCCATCGTGAGGCGGCTACAGACAGTACAAAATGGATCACCTGCGTCAGTAAAATCTCCATTGTCATCAACACGCATGAAATAGAGCACCGAACCTGCTAGTTTATCCGCACTTGTTTTGCATGCATCTAGGACGGCACGCCACTCTGCGTGAACGCAGCATGTTTTATCGTATTTTGGTTTGATCGAAGTGTCCATATCGGCACTACATAAACGTTGGTTCTCATCGTCGAGTACTGGTGAATTGAATCCCTTTCCGATAACTACAGAATTCTTTACGATAACTGAGCCGCATTTGGCGCGTAGACATGTCGCGTCTTCTGCCAGTACCGCTGCCATTTCAAAATACTGCTTGATGGATTGAAACGCTTCGCCCTCGACTCTTTTCATGATTGTATTGTAGCAAATCGGCTCTAGATACTTGCTTTATAATTATTTTTTTGTCTAATTTACGTAAATTACAACATGAGTGGTATGATGTATGTACATAAGTGAGGATGCATGTATGCGCAGGATCAAACTTCCATCTAGAAATGTAAGTATTATTATCTCGACAGTCTTTGTTGGTGTGGTGGGTACCTGGCTAGCGGTCAGTCTTCATGCGGCGACGCCGACTGTTTCATCAGAAGCCGAAAACGGAACGCTAAGCAGTAAGGCCTGCTCGACGAGTGACACGACGGCATCCGGCAGTACCGCGGTAAAGTTTAGTTCAACAGCATGCGGCGGTGCTAATCCCCTGTCTGGGTTACCGCTAGTTGCGTGGTACGGCGGACCAAGCTATTACAATATCTCCAGCAAAGCTGTTGCTGCTGGCTGGACAAACAATACATTCTTCCCTGTCGGTGCTTGGTATATGCGTGCTAATCAGCAGTCTGACATTAATGTCTATAAGGCTCTCTTTATGAACCACACGGTCAAGATGGAAGACCAAGCTAATCTGCCACTGATCCGCTCTAATGGTCTCCAGGCATTTACCGACGAAACGCAATCTGTCGGCGCCGAAACAATTGGCTGGCACCTGACTGATGAAGCTGACATGAATTATGGTGCCGGTAGTGATCAATTTAACCCTGGACAGATATGGCCAAACGGATGTACGCCTCGCATCGATAACGGTGGAGCCTGTGGTTTTACGGCTATGAGCTGGTGGCTTGCACAGTTTCCTACGAATGACGGTCGCCTATATCATGCAAACTATGGCAAAGGTATTTTTCCCGGTTGGCAAAGTGACAATGATTTCGCAAAGTTTGTTAACGACTACACGACTGTCGTATCGGATGATATTTATTGGTATACAGACAGTGATGTATGTACGGGTGCCCAGGGACCAACTATGATTACCGGGACGGGACCGATCAGTCAGTATACGGGCCTGCACGACTTAACGACTGCCGAATGTCGACGCTCGGCCAACTATGGCGCCATTATTGATCGCATGATTGCACTTGACGCACTCGATGGTCAGCGACAACCTGTTTGGTCATTTGTCGAAGTTGGCAACCCATTTACCTATACGCGTTCAATCACTGGACCACAAATTGAAGGTGCTGTAGTGTCGTCGCTGATCCACGGTGCATCTGGAATTACTTATTTCAAACATAACTTTGGCGGTTCGTGTCAAACGACCGATGCCTTTATTGATTGTCCAGGTTCATACACAACGAATGTGACGAATATCAATAGTCGCATGAAAGACCTAGCAACGGTACTTAATACGCAGTCGTACCAGTATTCATTTGGTGCTACGATCGACACGATGTTGAAGTGGTATAACGGTTCGGCCTATATTTTTGCCATGGGAAAGAACGGTTCAACAGGCAGTAAAACGTTCACTTTGCCAAGCGGTCTTAGTTCGGCCGCAAACGTTCAGGTGCTATATGAAAGCCGAACATTACCAATCAGTAGCGGAACATTTAATGATAGCTTTGCAGCTGAATATAGCTATCATATTTACAAAATAACACCTTAATTTATAACTATAATGAGAATCTTCTGAAAATACTATCGACACATAAGCGCTTTGGGTGTACGCTCTATATATCATGAAAAACGTGAGCCGTTTGGGTGGAATACGTTGGGTAGCATTGTTGGCCGCTTTCACTTTCTTGGGATGTGCAGTTGTTGTTCCGTTGTGGACGAGTCGGGTTTACGCCGCGACGGGCTCAATGTATTTAACCGGCACTAGTTCTGTTGCTCACGGTGGTACAGTTACGTTAAACTTACGCATTAACCCTGGCACTCCAGTAACGGTGACCCAATCGAGCATCACCTATGACGCCTCGAAGCTGCAGTTTATTAGCATTAACACCAGCGGCTCGGCATTTGATACAAATGTGACACAATCTCAGTCAAGCGGATCAATTCAAATCGATCGCGCTAAACTCGATCCAGCCGGTGTGAGTACAGACTCACTCATCGCGAGTATTTCATTCACCGCTTTGCCATATAGCGGCTCAACGGCCGTTAATCTTGTGCCACCAAGTAACGCCGCCTATAACGGAAGTTATACAAACCCGGCACTATCTGGCGCATCAATCAGCTTTACACCAGGTAGCTGCCCTGCAGGTCAGACTGGTACGCCACCGAGCTGTACCACCCCACCGGCCAGTGGTGGCGGTACGACTAGCGGCGGCTCATCATCCACAAAGCCAAGTAACTCAGGTTCAAACTCTTCACCTAGCACACCGTCCTCACCAACTTCAACTCCGGCACAAACAACTCCCGAGGCTGTGTCAACACTGAGTGCTCCTTCAATTGTCAGTACAGACTTTCAATACACGGTAGCTGGCATTGTTGCTAAAACGAATCAAGCAGCTCAGGTGCAGGTAAAATATGGCCTTAGCGCCGATAGTTTGAACTTCCAAACGCCACTAACGGCATCTGGCACGTCTCATACCATTACGATTACCGACAACCTGCCAATGGCTACGACTATTTACTATCAATTAGTTGCCACGGATGGTAAGGTCACGCAGGCCACCAAGACACAGACGGTTAAAACAAAGGGTGTAGTCGTGACTGTCTTATTGCTCGACAAGAACCGTAATCCTATTTCTGGTCAGACGGCCTCTATTGACGATCAAGAGGCAAAATCATCAAAAGACGGCTATGTTACATTTAATAACTTGGCCCCTGGCGAACACCAAGTTGTGCTTAAGGATGGTGGCAAGAAGCGTAAACAGCCATTTGTTATACTTGCTAACATTACGACAACTGCAGGCCGTCAATCTACTCCAGATCAAAATATCTTTGTTGTCTATGACGATTATGTCCCTGTCGGCTTGATTGGTGTGTTGCCATATGTTGGCGGTGGCCTTGTGCTTCTTACAGTTGTTGGTGCCGGGGTGATGTACTGGCGACGAAATGGTGGATTTTTGAAGCATAAAACTACAACCGTGCCAATTGAAGGTTTGATAGTTGGTGGTCAAGGATTGCCAAGCAAGACACCCTTCGATGAGTCTGCGTATAATCCATTTGAACCACATGATTCCCTCTCGGGACCTGGGAAGTGACGATAGATGAAAACTCGACGAATTGGCATATTCGGATTTCTACTACTCGTCTTGATGAGTACTATTACAAGTGCAGCTTTCGTTGCTCAGCATAGTAGTCAGGTCTTAGCTGCAGCTTGTACAACGCCACCGACTGATTACGGTCAGGTCTCAAATATTTCGGTTGCAATTGATACTGCGGCAACATATCGTATTTGGTCACGTATGGCAGCGGCTGATAGTAGTAACAATACCTATTTATTAGAGATTGATGGTAATACTTGTTTCAACGTTGGTGGTAGCTCGGTACCGGTCTATGCGGGTGGTTCGACAACTCGTTTTGCTGCGAACAGCACGAACTGGATTGCGACTACTGCGACTGGTTCTGCAGTTAGCTTGAACCTCTCCGTTGGCACTCATACTATCAAGCTAATTGGTAATGCACCGAATGTCGTCATCGATCGTTTAATTGTGACCTCAGACATGGCCTGTACACCTACTGGTACTGGCGATAACTGCGTTATCCCAGCCGATTCTACGGCACCAACGCTATCTAGTATTGCAGCTGGCAGCGTGACTTCTAACGGTGCAATTATTAGTTGGACGACAAATGAATTGTCCGATACTCAGGTTGTCTATGGAACAACCAGTGGCTATGGTCTCAGCTCAACACTTGCACCGACCCAGGTGACAAGTCATTCGGTGACATTGAATGGTTTGACAGGCTCTACGACGTATCACTACGCAGTAAAATCACGAGATGCCGCAGGCAATCTTGCGACCTCAACTGACAAGACATTCACGACATTAGCGCAAACATATATTGCGGCAGATATTAACCAAGACGGTCGAGTTAACATTCTGGATATTAGCCTCATGATTAATAAATGGAACCAGACAACGTCACTAGGTCGCAACGACATCAATAGCAGCGGCAAAGTTGACGCACTTGATCTCAGTTTGCTAATCGCTCATTACGGCGAATAAACGTATCAAATAACGGACAATAGCTTGTTGTAGATAGAGTGCAAGGTGTCTTGATCTAAATCCATAGCGATGCGCTGAGTAGCATCAGGCCAGTCAGGGTCTACAAATTCTTTGCCCCCAAATAGGACTAGTTTCGAATAGCGAGGAATGACATGAAAATGAACCTCGGGATCATACATCATTAAGGCTAGATAATTGAATTTCTCGGCGCCAAATGCAGATGATATCATATGTTCAACATCCTGACACACTCCACCAAATTCACCCCATACATCAGCCGATAGGCCACCTAGACTTGTTTGGTCTAGGTGTTTTGACATAATAATGACGCTACCAATCGTGACTTGTTTGTCGCGAAACAAAACAATCCAATGTTCGTATTCTTTTATAATTCCATGAAATGGATTTTCTCGCAGGTTTCTCATATTAGGATACGGCTACCCATTGCTTTAATAGGTTGATGAAATCGAGCCGCATGATGAGGATATCGTTCATACTTTTAAATGACACTGTTCCACGTATATTAGAATTCCATCGAACGATTCCAGTTTTGTCATCTAACACAGGCTTCGCTTTCTTATCTTCTTTTTTGCTCGCACCCATATGTATCAAGATTTTGATGTCTTCACCGTGCAGATTAAATGTGATTCTGTCTTCCCCACCGTAAACATAGCTGGGTGCATTCCATTTTATATGCTCGGTTACGGGTATTGTTTCCATGATCAATTGACGAAGATAATCGACTTGTTTTCTTTTATCTTCATCAAGATCATTCAGAAAATCTAAGATATTTTCATATTTCTTCATATATGAATCATACCAGATTAATTACACAAGTTTAGTCAGTGTGCCGATACAATAACTAAAATTATCTAAATGGTAAATAACTTTAGTTATTGCCCGAGATTTCTCTACGACCAATAACTGAGATAGGTAATGTAGGTCTCGGGATGAATTATGTCGTGTAGTCGAGCTCAATGACACAGAACAGATCAATTTCATTTCCATTAGGATGGATTGTATGATTAAAATCGTTAAACCTAGGAACAAGAGTTTTCTGATAATAATCTAAGCTCTCAATATACTCAATGAGGACAGAGTCGTCATCGGTGTAAAGGGCTTGTTTTAAAAGATTCCATTCCAGCCTGCTGAGAAACTCCACGATTGGTGTTGCTCGTATGAATGCATATGGCGACAGGTCTCCTTCGATTGCCCGTTCAATCCTCTGGATAAAGCGATCAATGTGACTTTCGACATGTGCGTCAATCGTTTGCATAATGTGCTACTTTCACTCGATTCGAATAAATCAAATTTACAATACCATGCCTAGCAGGGAGCGTCAATTTATTATGTGTAATATAGCAGGACAAGAACGATACTGATATGAACAACACAAATCAGTATCGCGCTAAAAGTGTGCATACAACAGCCAACACTATTGACAATAAAACCTTTTTTTGATATAATATTCAATTAGATTACTCCCGTCTGATCATCGGACGCTCATTTTATTTCTATACACGTACATGCAATCCGACCTTAAGGAAAGATATGTCTCGTTCGGAAAAGATTGACCTTGTTGATTGCCCGCCACTACTGATTACATTGAGTTATGTGCGCACTTTGGCAAAGTATCTTGCGATCTTCTTGGTGTTATGTCTGTTTTGGTCGGGATCTGTGATTTTCCCGCTCAATGACCTTTGGTCAAGAAATGCGGACATCATGGCAGGTCTTGGATCCGTCTGGCTCATCTTTGTATGGGCGGCGGTCGTTCCCTTGGCTATTGGCCTCAAAAATAGAAAGAGACCACGTGATCACGAGCCGATTGATGTGTTGAAATCTGGTCTTTTGGTCAGTCTCAATGCAGGTATTTTCGAGGAGCTGATTTATCGTTGGCTTCGGTTCTCGATCGCGTTGATTTTGTTGCCGGTTATGAACTTCCTCTTGTTTGGGTTTATGCCAGACTCAGAGGGGCTTTTGCACTGGCTATACAGATCGTTTTTTGTGCCATTCGCCGACTTTCTGACATTTGGTGCTATGCACGACCTTCTCTTTCATCCGGCAAGCTGGGTTGTGGGAGCAGCGATCATTAGCGCTAACGGAGCATTCTATAATGACCATCAGTACAACGGGGTTTTCAACCAGATCAATGCCTGGTTTATCGGAATGGCCTTGTTTTATGTCATGTTCCATTACGGCCTGTTAACCGCGATTGTAGCTCACGTTCTGTATGACGCTGTCATCTTTGGCTGTGCTGCACTGACTGTGACCTGGCAGCCTCAAAGGGTTTATAGCAGATTTTTCATGTTCCGTGCATAGAAGAAAATTGACATTTAATGTCAAATCACCCCTTCGGTCATTCCTATTCTTTCGAGAATAGTGGGTGTACCGAGGGGGTGTTTTCATGTCTGATATCTATCGATGATTGCCCGTAATTAGATATGTGTTATTGTAGATATGAAGTAATTCCGCCTAGCGGTCTAGTCGTTTAGCCCACGACACACATAGACTTGCGGTTTCTATCGAATTTCGGCTGGTCGATAAAATTAACAAGGAGATCACCATGGTTGATCGTAACGAAAAACGTGAAGAAAAGCGTAAAGAAGAGTACGCGCAGTGGCAAGAGCTATCAAAAGCTCACTGGAGCCACTGGCGTGCTTGGGGCTCATGGTTTAGCTGGGGTTCACCAGTTGGACTAGGTCTATTCTTTGTCCTACTCGCACTCGCGTTCGCAGTCGTAATGTTCGCAGTTAATCTTTAGGATTTGCCTAGAGCATATAAAGCACCGCCATATTGGGCGGTGTTTTATATGCTAGCGATTACCGTAATTAGGAGTTGTCTATTGCTGTCTCGTTTAGCGTATTGGATGGTTCGGGTGTCGAATTATTCTTTTTGACGATGTTATATTTAGCAGATTTTCTGATTATTTTTTCAATAGGATCAACCTCA
Source organism: Saccharimonadales bacterium (SeqCode) (assembly GCA_036382575.1). Taxonomy (GTDB): domain Bacteria; phylum Patescibacteriota; class Saccharimonadia; order Saccharimonadales; family Saccharimonadaceae; genus UBA6022. The sequence goes on from DASVHL010000046.1 coordinate 10,418, forward strand.
TGGTTTGGGATTACAATAAAAGTGTTACGCTCTGAGTGAATATCTTTATATTCACTTAACAGCATAGGAATGCGAACTGAACAGTTTTCGTCTGAACATTCGCATTTGAAGTGAAGTTCTATGTCGCTATCTCGAACAAGATGATGGTTTCCGTCGGCAACGTGCATCGCATCGAGCGCATCAAGATCATCGCCAACTTTTTCATTGACTCGTCTAAAAATCATCTCATTTTCAATCTGACGACGTTCTGCGCTAGAAATGCTCATGCAGTTATTTTATCAGACAATTATTTAACCTTTCAATATATCTGAGTCAATGGCTATTACGCACGATAAACGGGTTGATAATTAGGGCTCAAGAGTTATCTATTGTCGTGTCATTTAAGTCGTCAGAAGGTTCAGGGGTAGTATTATTCTTTCTAACAATATTGTACGTAGCAGATTCACTAATCACCTTTTCAATAGGATCAACCTGATGGTTTGGTAATACAATGAACGTATCACGTTCGGTATGAATTTCCTGATACTCGCTCAGTAGAAGCGGTATTCGTTCCAAGCAGTGTTCGTCCGAGCACTCACACTGAAAGTGAAGTTTTAGATCCTCGTCTCTAATGAGATCAACATTACCATCTTCAATATGCATCGAATCTAAAATATCAAGGTCATCTCCTACCTTTTCATTTGCACGTCGAAAGATCATTTCATTTTCAATTTGACGGCGCTCCGCATTTGAGATTTTCATGGGGATATAATAACAGTAGTAGGCCTAAATTGATATAAAAAATATTACTAATATTCAAAAATGAATAAGAGGTACCGGAGTACCTCTTATTCTGGAAGATTTGCACCAACAGATGTAACCTACTAACTAAATAACTTAGTTGAAATGTACTGAACTTTTTAACTCGATTGGCTACATATAATGATCTTGTGCTGTTTCACTTGATCTTCCGTAAATAAATATATCAACTGATATGAAACTCGTCAACACTTTTTTAATAATTTCTGTCTGTTTTGCATGACGTCATTAAATATGTAAATTCTATGCTTTGTTATAACGCCCTTTGACTAGATTTTATCATTGAGGGGCCGTTGCTGTGTTGCTAACCCTGAGGTATTTACAGTACAATCATTTGTAACCATAAGCAAAGTGAGTTTAATGTATTTAAGGTCAAAATCTTCTAAACCTCAAGAACCGCACACTCATTTTGCGAATTCTTATGGCCAGTATCACTCAACGAAAGTCTACATAGGCAAGAAAGTGATTAAACCTATTTCATCCGAAGTGAAGATTCGCGCAGTCGCGGCTGCTTATGAGCCAGTAAAAATGAACGCTCAACCAAAAAAACGTCTAACATTATCGCACACGAACAGAGCGAAGCATCTAATATCAGGCGCGGTAGCAATGCGGAATTCTCAAATTAAAGTAGAATTACTTTCGTCGAATCTTGATGACAAGATTCGACGTCAAAAAAAGACATTTGCATTTATCGCAAAAGTTTCACTATGGGGCGTAATTATTTATGTACTTGTATTATCAAGGATTCCAGAGATACTGATGATTTTTAGTCGTTAGTTATGGGACAAATGTGCAGTTACTATCGAACTACTTCTGGTGAGCTAATGATTATTAATCAATCGACTAAGTGTTTTCGCATCCTCGCTAGCACCAAAGGCATTACCACCAGGTTCTAAGGAAACTCCTGTGTTTAATGCCCCGATCTGCACGGGATCAAACCCTAAATCGTTCACTATTTCAGAAACTATCATGACATCACTGGCGTTATCGCCGGCAACCGCAATTGCTTTTCGGTCTGGTTTACCAGCTGGTTTCGCCTCGTCATAGAGATCATGATAGCCCATATGGCTAAACGCCTTTACAACGCGGGACTCGGACAAGAATGATTGAATAGTTTCACTTGATGTTGAACCGGGCGCTACGAAGTCATTTTCTTTACCATCTACTTCCCACCAGTAGTTCATCGCATCAATGACTAACTTCCCCTTTAATTTATCTTTTGGAATCGACTGGTATTTGCTTAGGGGTAGTGCAAGGATTACGACGTCTGCTTTACTAGCTACGTCGCTAGCCGCACCAGCGATGGCACCGGGTGTCAGAACCTTTACTGTTAAGGCTATCTTGCTTGGATCACTTGACCCTGCAATGTACACAGTATATCCAGCCTTTAGGGCGAGTTGAGCCAGAACAATACCAACTTTGCCAGTACCTAATATACCGATGCTTTTTACTGTCATGCCTATGCCTCTTCTTTTGCGAGTAGTTCGCGCACCATTGGGATGACTTTTTCGCCGTATCGTTCGATCATATGCAGGCGCGCACTGGCAGGCATTGGACCAAAGCCATAGACAATGTCAAAGCGGTTTACATCGAGCGTCTTCATGGTCTGTGCAATCTTCTTTGCAACTGTTTCGGGTGAACCGACATACATTGACCCATGTTTTACTTCGTTTAAGAAATGATCATGTCGCATCGGTTTCCAGCCACGATCTTTGCCGATTCGATCCATCTGTTCTTTAAATAATGGAAAAGCTTGTTTGATTGCCTCATCATCGGTATCAGCGATAAAACCTGGTGAATGAACACCAACAGGATGTGTTGTGGTGCCAAGTTCTTTAGTCGCTTGACGGTATAGGTCGACGTACGGTGCGAATCGATCCGGCGAACCACCAATGATAGCCAGTACCATTGGAAAGCCATAACGAGCTGCTCGGATGACCGACTCTGGCGAACCGCCAACACCGATCAGGGTTTCAAGATGACCTGACTCTGTCTTTGGATACACATCGGCATCCTCAAGTGCGGCACGAGTCGTTCCGCTCCATGAAATAGGTTTTTCGGTAAGGAGCTTCGAAAAGAGATC
>DASVHL010000047.1:0-2634 GCA_036382575.1 Saccharimonadales bacterium (SeqCode)
GGTCGGTCGTGAAAAACGTGGCAACCACTTCATTACCTTTGCTCGTTTTGCTGAAGAAAAAGGTCAGCATATCGCCGTGAAGCTTTGCGCTAAAAACAGGGTTCGTTTACGTATGGCGGGTCCAGTAGCAACAATCAACACGAACCGTAAGCTGATGCTCGAGATCGCTAACCCGATGAGTAAATATCGTAATGATCGTGATTTCAAATATTATAGTGACAAGATTCTGCCGCGAGTTATTCGCAATCCACGTATTACCTATTCGGGTGGACTTGGTGGTAAAAAGAAGATGAAATTTCTTTCAGAAGCCAAAGCCCTGCTTTTTCCAATTACATGGGACGAGCCATTCGGTATGGCAGTTATCGAAGCCCTGGCCTGTGGGACGCCAGTTATCGCTATGAACCGCGGTGCAATGCCAGAGATTATCGAACATGGTGTTAATGGATTTCTCGCTAATAATGAGGAAGAATTTGCTGAATATATGAAGCGGGTTGATGAGATTAATCCTGCAGAATGTCGTGCATCTGTTGAGCGAAAATTTTCAGCAAGTGCTATGGCTGAAGCATACATGGAGCGATATCGTCAGGTAATTAGAAAGAAAAAGCGACAGTCAGTTAAGACTATAAAAAATAAAGCCTAAAATATCTTCTCATCTTTGATATCTTCAGGCAGAAAACCTTTGCCATGTTTGAAATCAGCTTCCCATTTGTAATCTTTGGCATAACCGAGATCTTTCATGAGTTTAGTTGGAGCATTGCGAAGATGAAGGGGAACGGGGCTGTCGGGGTATCGTTTGGCGAGTGCTTGGGCGCGGTTCATTGCATTAGTGGTTTGACGTGATTTTTCTGATTTAGCCAGTGCGGTTGCAACGTGAAAGAGAATATAGCTACTTTCTGGCATGCCAACACGTTCAACCGCCTGAAAGGCATTGAGAGCCAAACCTAGGGCACCATTACCAGCTAAGCCAATATCTTCACTCGCAAAAATAACCATGCGCCTGGCGATGAATTTAGGGTCTTCACCGGCATCGATCATACGTGCTAGATAGTACAATGTGGCATCAACATTGCTGCCGCGCATGCTTTTGATAAATGCGCTAATAACGTTATAGTGCATCTCGCCTTTTTTGTCGTAACCCGGTACACGTTTTTGCGCAGCAACTTTAACTACGTCTGGTGTGACCTTTTGATTCATCGATAATGCAAGTTCTAAATTACCTAGGGCGACGCGTGCATCGCCACCGGCCAGTTCGGCCAGATAATCCAGAGCTTTTGGTGTGACATTTTTCGTCGCTTTAGCATCTTTGAGGGCTCGTTTTAATATGGATATAATCTCATCTTTTTTAAGCGGCTCCAGAGCCAGGACGCGACTACGAGATAGTAACGGGTTAATAATTTCAAAGCTAGGATTTTCGGTTGTCGCGCCAATCAGGGTAATCAGACCAGATTCGACATGTGGTAAAAATGCATCTTGTTGGGCTTTGTTAAAACGGTGGATCTCATCAACAAATAAAATAGTTCGAATCTGCAGGTTCCAATTTTGTCTGGCGTGTTCTACAACCTTTTCAACATCCTTTTTGCCGCTGGTTACAGCTGACAGTTCAATGAATTCTGCGTTCACTTCGCTTGCAATAATGCGTGCAAGGGTTGTCTTGCCACTGCCGGGTGGGCCCCACAGGATCAAACTGACTGGTTCTTTTTTGCGTACAATCTGCCGCAAGATCTCACCGTCACCTAAAAGATGTGTTTGACCAATCACTTCATCGAGTGAGGTTGGGCGCATTCGTTCAGCTAGAGGGATTCGATGCATATACTCCTATTATACTCTAAGGGCTATCACAGCAATGATGACGATGCTACAATAGAGAAAAGAGAAAACGGAGGTGAAATGGACGGATTACTAATTTTTCTACTGATTGTTGTTGCAATCTTTATTCTGAGTGGATTAAAAATCATCAATCAATACGAGCGCGGTGTTGTATTAACACTCGGTCGTTATACCGGTCTTCGCCAGCCTGGTCTGCGTGTTGTTATCCCAATCTTCCAGCGCCTTATTAAGGTAGATATTCGTTCGACGCCGATCGATGTGCCGAAGCAAGAGATTATCACTAAAGATAACGTGACTGTTGGCGTTGATGCTGTTGTGTACTTACGTGTCATCGAAGCGAGTCGCGCAGTGCTTGAGACGACAAACTATGTCTATGCAACAAGCCAGTTCGCACAGGCAGCGCTTCGTGACGTAACAGGTAATGCCGATCTTGACGAATTACTTTCAAAGCGTGAAGAGATTAGCCAAAAAATTAAAGAGATCGTTGATGCTGAAACTGACAAGTGGGGAATTGATGTTGAAAACGTCAAGATTCAGAACATTGAGCTTCCACAGGATATGAAGCGTGCGATGGCAAAACAAGCCGAGGCTGAGCGTGAGCGCCGCGCGGTTATTATTACTGCCGAAGGTGAAAAGGCAGCAGCTGCTGCTGTCGCCGAAGCGGCAACAATGCTCAGCGAAGCTGCTGGTGGTATTACTGTACGTACACTGCAGACACTTGAGAAAATTTCTGTTGAATCGAGCCAAAAGACGCTCGTTGTCTTGCCGACGGAACTTACTGGCGCTGTGGCCAAGTTGATGAAGTAG
>DASVHL010000048.1:0-31991 GCA_036382575.1 Saccharimonadales bacterium (SeqCode)
GACCGTGCCTGGTCCTGCGGTTGAAAAGCTTAACCTGACAGAGTTTAACATCCAGCAGAACGGTGCAACTGGAACAAATTTCCGTACACCAAATAACCTACAGGCAACTGTTCGTTTCGAAAACAAGGGAAGCGTACAGCAAGGTCCATTTGGTAAAGTGTCTGTTAAGCAAGGCGACAAGGTTGTTTACTCTAGTGATTTTAATGACAAAAACCCACGTGATATGATTCTCCCTGACAGTGCTCGCCGCTGGGATATTCCACTAAAGAATATCGGTACATTCGGTAAGTATGAAGTTACTGCGGTATTTACCTACGGTACCAAGAATCAGTCTATCGAAGTGACAAAATCATTCTGGGTTATTCCAACAGGGGTGATCATCTGGTCAATCGTTGGTCTGATAGTGCTAATTGGCCTTATCGTTGGCATTTGGCTATTCCTACGCGGCTACAAGCGTCGCATCCTCCGTGCTGCGGGCACACCTGCGGCATCACCAGCGGCTCCTGTAGCGCCTGTCGCAGCACCAACAGCTCCAGTTACACCAGTTGACCATCGTGGTCAAAACGACGCTACACCGCGCCCACCGACTCGCAGGATACAGTAATTAAATAATGCGCCTACCTGGGCGCATTATTTATATGAGAGATTACCGACCGTTTTTTTCGCGGTGCATGCAGCCTGGCCAGCAACATGGTCGACGTATACCTTCAGCCAGTTCAGTGTGGGTACGCTCGACACGACGTTCACGAGTTTCAATCAATTTGGCACCCTCAACCCAGCAAATCCATTCATTGCGAGCGAGCGGAGTGATATCATTCCAGACGGCAAGTCCTGCGGCATCTGCCAATAGCGCCTTGCGCAGGTCTGCGGGCATTTTGTGAACGGTACCGCTTGGGATTTGGAGAGTCTTCATGATACCTATAGTATATCAACTGTTATCTAGATCGACCACCGGGAGCGCTTCAACAGGTAGTTCGAGAATATTCGCTAAGCGTTCAATCTGCTGAAACTTACAATATTTAATCGGATCTCCACTGCTGGTATAAATACGATAATAATGAGGGAAGTGTACGGTTTCGCCCTTGAAGTTCTTGGCGCTAGTCGGTTGATTAATCCGTTGAATAACCCAATCGTTGGATTCTTGTTCTAAGATACGTTTTATTTTGGCGTAATGGTTAAACGGCATACATTTATTATAGCAATCGAAATAGAATTCACTTTACTGGAAACTGATTTACAATAGCAGCAGGAGGAGATCTATATGATTCATCATGGTGATCGAAGTGTCAAAGTAATTGATCGAGCAGGTCCAACGGGCTTTGCGTTCTTTTTGGCCTATATTGGTGCGGCTATTTATTTTATTCAACAGTCATCTGGTGGCTTCTGGGAAGTGATCCTTGCGCTGTTGCAGGCGATCGTATGGCCGGTGTATGTGATGTATCACGTGCTTCAGGGACTAGGTATTTAGCCTTAAACACACTCAATGAAGATCCAGATTATAACGATCTGGATTTTTATTAACCCCTTAGGCGAATAAAACTTTCCCGTGCTTTAGTGATATTTTTTACAGTTTATTACTTGAAACACCTCTATGATATAACCAGTACTAACGTAAATGAGGAGACACAATAATGGTAATGGAAATTATTACGTGGATTGTCGTAGGTGGATTAGCAGGTTGGATTGCTTCAAGAATTATGCGTACTGACGCAGAGATGGGGCTGATGGCTAATATCGTTGTCGGTATTATCGGCGCATTTGTCGGTGGCTTCTTGGTACGTATGTTGACCGGTGTTGCGCCTGAGACATTTAGTATTATGGGCGTCATCGTTGCTATCATCGGTGCTGTTATCCTTCTGGCTATTGTCAAAGCAGCAACGGGACGAACAGCACATCACGCATAGTGATGATCTGAACTGACCATTCTTAGAAACCCCCTTGCCGGGGGTTTCTTTTGCGTGCAGAGACTTGATTCAACGGCTCATCACGGTTATGCTAGATGTAACAGTTGTATGATCACAAGATCGTGAGGCAGTGAAAATGGTAAAGAAAACACCAAAAAGTATCCTTGTTGTCGAGGATGACACGGCACTTAGTGAGGCATACAAACTTGTCTTGGATCACGCAGGCTATACGACACGCATCGCAGCAAGCGGTCAGGATGCCCTGCAGGCTATCGAAGAAGACGAGCCAGATATTATTTTGCTAGATATTCGTATGCCGGTCATGGATGGGATTGCCTTTTTGAAGGAGTATCAGCCAAAAACCCGCCCGAACCCCGCCAGTGTCATTGTCTTTAGTAATTATGACATGGAGCAAGAAGTGGACGAAGTGTATGAACTAGGCGCTGAACGCTATGTTTTAAAGGCGTGGGCCTCTCCATCAGAGCTTGTTAAGCTCATTAACGGTACAGCACTCAGGTAGTCACCGCCTCTTTCAAAATTGTTAAAATTATCACACATTTTATGTGAGCTTATTCATATGGCACGTCGCACTATCCCGGTATAGTTGGTTGTAATCGGTGGTGATGTAGAACATCAGCTGAGGGTAATCAAGCACAGTATGTGCAAAGGGGTAAGGGTATGAAGCAATATAACGAACAAGAGCTTGAAGCAAAGATTCAATCGTTTATCGCACGAAAAGCAGAGCAGTATCCAGACGTAATGCGCCCAAAGACATCCAAATGGGCATCACTACGCTCACATTTTGGATCAACCACAACATTCCTATCTGTCCGTGTCCGTAAACAGCAAATCATTCATTAAGGGTAATTAAGGAGAAGCTACGGTATGTCACGCACCAAACATAAAACTCGCAAAGTTATTCATGACGATGAGCCACGACCGGACAAGATCTATAAACGACTCAACAAACAAATGATGCTAAAAGAGTACGAGCTAGCGTAACGTTAGCAATTGCACCTGTGCTGACGGCGGCCCAAAACGGGCCGCTCTTTTTATTATAATGAGACGATAAACACAACATTTTATCTGATAGTTTGGAGCGTTAATATTGACGAAGTGAACCAAATAACGTGTATTGTGAATTTTTTCACATACAACCCTACTCGGCCTGATGTATTCTTTGGTTAGTTCACTAGCTTAGTGATTCATGAGAAAAGGAGGTGTTATATGTTGAAGAATTTACACGTCACAGATAACGATAAACCCACTTTTTCAGAATATCTTCGTAACACTAAACATTCGCCATTTCGCTTGACTGCGCTAGCGGCTGTTGGTGCGATTCCAGTCGCTGCATTAGTATGGTGGTATTACAGCTTTGTTATGTCGGTCGGAGCTTTTGGCCCGCTGCGTTTAGTTAATGAAACGGCGGACGTCACAGCGCCTGTTGCCGAGCAACAATCCGTAGAGACGACCATCGATTCGTCTTCAGTCCAGTCTTCATCGTCCGCTAGTTCGGACGATAGTTTAAATGTAAATATTTCCAGTTCTAGTAATTCAACCAGCTCGTCAGTCGAAGTGAACGGACAAACAGTTACTGTGCCTGATCAGGGCTCTACGCATCAGGTAATCGAAGACGTCAATGGCCGTACGACAGTTGATATATCTGTTGATTCCAATACATCCGGTTCCAGCAAAACACGCTCGTCGACTAATATCGATGTTGACTCATCGGCGCGGTCGAAGGTCAAGATTGATTTAAGCAGTAGGGAGGATTTTTAGTCATGTAAACAATATCAGTATAAGTGGTCGTGCGACCTTGGTAGACACCTATCTATCTTGGTCGGGCGAGCACCCGAACAATACTTATCAATAAATAAAGGAGGGTACATATGAAAATTCAAAAGAAACTAGGTGCAGCAGTATTGTCACTCGGACTTGTTGTCGGATTGTCAGGATTTGCCGGTGCAACCACTGGTACGATTGATACGACCGGCCCAGACTCTGTTAATAAGATCCACAGTGAATCATCACAGCGGGTTGATATTGATAATGACAATGACTTGAAGGTAAATAATGGTAACTCACAAAAAGCTTGGTCAGGTGAAGCTGAAGTACGAGATAACACAACTGGTGGTGATGCCTCTAGCGGTGACGCCTCGAACATGAACAGCTTTGACGCTGACGTTAGTGTCGACAACTCAGGCTCTGTGGGTGCAGCCGTAGCTGCTGGTGCTGGTGGCGCTGGTGACAACGACGCTAGTATTGAAAACACTGGTCCTGATTCATACAACACTGTAACGTTTGAAAACAGGAGCAATGTTGACATCCGTAACGACAATAATTTGTACGTTAGCAACCATAACTACCAAACTGCATCTACTGGTGATGCCACTGTTCGTCACAACACCACAGGTGGTGACGCAACAACAGGTAGCGCTTCAAACGAGAACACTACATCTGTTCGCTTTGACGTTACTAACTAGTCCTCGGACTATATAGTTTTTCATAGCTATTAGTGCGAACCATGGGGAGAGTCGCCCACACACTCTCCCCACCTAGAATTTATTCTTCATCAATCAAAAATAGAGGAGGGGTGTATGCAAAAGATTAAAAACGCCGTCCGGATGTGTCTGATCTATGTATCTATGGTGGTACTAGCGAGTGGCTATCCAATGGCAGCATTTGCTGAAACAGCAGACGGAACACCAGTACCTGAGACGGCACCAACCGCTCCAGCCGCCCCTCCGGCTCCAGAACGAGTCTACAACTATAATCCTGATACACGTCGTTGGGATAGTGATAAGTGGGTCTTTAATCCATCGACAGGACGTTACGAAGCGGTACCCCAGCCGGTTGCTACACCGCCGACTCCGGCAGCAACCGACATTACTCCTCAAACCACTACGACTAGCAATGATCCGTCGACTTCTTCGACTGATATTAATGCGAATACGAATGCGACAATTGATAATGAGATTGTGTCTAATGCCACGACTGGCAACGCTACTGTCGGAAGTAATACGACAGGTGGCAGTGCTACGACAGGCGATGCAGCGGCTGTCGCAACGATCATGAACACAATCAATTCATCCGTGAATGCTGGAGGCCCAGAGTTTGCTACGTTCGTTGCTGATATTGTAGGCGACGTTCACGGTGATATTATGTTATACCCAATGCTTTTAAAGGCAATGCTTCAGGCGGCAACGCAGCCAACCGATGCATCGATCACTGCTAATACGAGTGCGACAATTAACAATGATGTCACATTGAACGCAACGAGCGGCGATGCGGCGGTGACACAGAACACTAATGCGGGCAACGCAACATCCGGTAGCGCTAATACGGTCGCCAATGTTATGAATATTATTAATTCGATTATTGCCGCTAACCAATCGTTTGTTGGTACAGTGAATATCTACGGCAATCTTGATGGCGATATCTTGGTAGCACCAGATTTCTTGCCACAATTACTAGCAAGTAATAATGGCAGTACATCATCGCCAAATAGCTCACTCGTCGTGTCGTCTGATGACACGCAGGCAATCGTAAATAACATTAACCTGAGTGCCCTTACTGGTGATGCGACAGTTGCGGGCAATACTAACGCCGGCAGCGCCACGACAGGTCAGGCTAAGACAAATGTCGTACTGCTTAATCTATCGGGTCACCAAATTGTAGCCAGCAACAGCCTTCTCGTTTTTGTGAACGTACTAGGTCAATGGGTTGGTATGATCGTGGATGCGCCAGCAGGAGCAACTGCAGCTGCGCTAGGAAACGGTGTTACGAGTAATTCAATTACACCAGACTTAACGATTACTGCGAATAATGAAAGTACGATCACTAATAACATTAATCTTACTTCACAATCAGGTGACGCAACAGTCAGTCAGAATACTAATGCTGGCAATGCCACAACCGGCAATGCAACCGCCTCGGCGAACATTGCGAACGTCAGTAATACACAGATGGGTCTCAGTGGTTGGTTTGGACTTGTCATGATCAACGTGTTTGGCAACTGGTTTGGCAGCTTCGGTGTTGATACGAACGCCGGTAATCAACCAGCGCCAACTCAAACTACGAGCCCGCCTACCGCGCAACAACCTCCGCAAGTCTTCCAGTTTGTCGAAAAAGCAGCAGCAACTGCAACACGTAGCCTGCCAACCCTGACCGCAAGTTTGGCAGAGCCACCAGTCGAAGAGACGGCAGCAGAACAACCTGAGGTGCTATCAGCTTTAACAACAGTTACTCCTCCAAGCAGTCCTACACCAACCGAAACGTCCGGTGGTATCGACTTCCTTCCATTTGTTATCGCTGCCTTTGTTATCAGCCTCATTGGTGCAGCTGCACGAACACTAGTACTTGTGGTTCGCAATCGTCAGAGTCTTGCCTAATTAACAGCAGGGGTCTCGCCGAGAGTTTCCTCGACAATTGATAGTAATTTCATCGGCGTCATCGAACTCTTTAGAATGGCCCGTTCTACACCGTAATCTTGAATGATAGATAGCTCGCTACCTGATGACAGATTGCTCATAATAATTACTTTCGCTAGATCATCATGGTACTGGGCTGTATATTCTTTCAAAAAGCCAACGCCATCAAGAATTGGCATCATAATATCAAGAAGAATAAGATCGTAGAAACGCTCGCTGCAAAGATCAAGCGCGATCTGGCCATTTTCGGCAGTTGATACATTGTATTTTCCACTTAGGCTGAGGATCATGGTAAACGCTTCACGGATTGCGCCATCATCCTCGACAAGCAGAATGTTATACACGAACAACTCCTTTCGGAATTTTAACAATAAACTCCGTACCGACATCCAGCTCCGAGTTTACTTTAATCGTACCTTTATGGAGCGCAATGATTTTTTTAGTCCAATATAGCCCCAGGCCAGTACCACCGACGATTTCAGACAGTCGATTTGGGATGCGGTTAAACTTATCGAACACGTGCTTAATATCATGAGGTGCTATGCCAACACCATTATCTTTGATACTGATCTCGGCATAACTTCTCGTTTCGTGAAGACTAATTGTAATCGTGCCACCTTCATCGGTGTATTTGCTGGCATTATCAATCAAGTTTTCAAGGGCCATGCGAATACGCGGTTCGTCGATGTAGATATCAGCCACAGGCTGCTGTTCGATAATTGTCACTACCTGCTTACGGCTTTCAAACACATCCCGTAACCCTTCAAGAACGTCATTGATAGTGGCCCTTAGGCTGACGAATGATTTACTCAAACTTACTTTCCCGGCGTCAACCTGCGCGGTGCGAAGTAGGGAATTGACGAGATCAATTTGTCGCTCGTTGCTATCATAGGCTTTTTGTACAAATGCCAGCTGCTGATCGGTTAACGGTCCTGCGTAACCTTCAATTAGCATGCCAAGGAACTGCTTGATGCCTGTTGCTGGCGTACGTAGTTGGTGTGAGGCGAGAGTGACGAATTCATCTTTGACACTATTGAGAAGCTCTAGCTCGACATGCTGATATTTAAGCATTTTATTGGCGACAATAAGGGCATCATTGTTGCGTTTTCTGTCTGTAATATCCCTTGTAATATTTGCAAATCCGATCAAACCGCCACTGTCATTAAATAGCGCAGTAGTAACAGCACTCGCCCAAAAGCGAGTGCCATCTTTTTTGACGAGCCAGTCTTGATCTTCAACATGCCCAGAGCGTGTTGCACGAAGCAACTCCTTATCAGGCTCCTTTGCCTTGATACTGGTGGGTGTATAAAGGATTGAGATGTGTTTGCCGATGATCTCATCTGCGCTGTAGCCGATAATACTTTCGGCGCCACTGTTCCAGGTTTCAATATAACCAGAGGGGTCAAGGAGAAAGATAGCATAGATTTCTATGCGGTCTACCATAAGCTGATATTTGCTTATATCTCTTTCGTGAGCTTCTCGTTGGGGACCCATATGTGTTTCCTTTGTAGGAACGCTTAGATAGTTGAACGGAAGTGAAAACGGTATCTATCTATGATTGTATAACAAGATTGCAGATTAGCAAGTAAACTTTTTACAATTCCTATTAGGGAAGCTGAATAGTGAACGTTGAGCCGTGATGCAGCTTAGAGTTTAGCGTAATTGTACCACCATGTAAGGTGATAATTTCTTTAGCCCAGTAAAGTCCTAGTCCAGTGCCAGATGCGGATATCGACATAGCATTGTGGATCCGGCTAAACTTCTTAAATAGCAACGCCTGGTCCTTTTTGGCGATACCCACACCCTGATCAATAATGGTAATTTCTGTCATACCTTTACGCGCAACACTGACGGTGATCGTTGTATTTTCGCCAGAATATTTACTGGCATTATCAATCAGGTTTTCAATCACCATACGGATAAATCGGCGATCAACTTCGGCTTTGATAGGTTCATGGGGTGGAATAAATACGATATTTTGCTGCTTGGCACCTAGCGTGTGTCGTAGTTCGTCAATTACATCCTTAATAAGTAGTTCAAGACTACACGTTTCCTTGCTGAGCAGTACTTTACCGGCGTCGACAGTTGCAACCTTTAATAGATCATCGATGATCTGTAGCTGCCGGTCATTGCTGGTGTAGGCTTGATCAAGCATTTTCATTTGAGTTTCCGTTGGCTCATCGGCATAACCACCCATCAGCATGCCAATATACATTTTGACACCAGTAGCTGGAGTACGAAGTTGGTGTGAGGCAAGACGGATAAACTCATCTTTGGCGGCATTCAATTCCAGTAGATCGTGCTGCTGGCGGGTGAGGATTTCGGTGCGCTCTTCCAGTTCAGATTTCTTTTGCATATTAATTTTGACGTCCTCAATGTCAGTACTCGATCCCACCCACATGGTTACTTCGCCTTTTTCATTACGCATGGCATCGGCTCGCGATAGATGCCAGTGGTAAATACCATCGGCACGCTTAATGCGCACTTCTTGGGCAATTGTTTCCCCGGTTTTGTAGGCTTTTAGCCAGGCGCTAACGACGTGTTTAGCATCTGTAGGGTGAAGTATTTTTCCCAGTCCTTGTGCGAGTATTGTTTTGGTAGGGATGCCGGTGTAGGCTTCCCAGCGAGGGCTCACATAATCTAGTTTGCCGTCTGGTCTGGCGGTAAAAATCATTGTTGATAATGATTCGGCCATGAACCGGAATCGACCTTCACTTTCGGCCAGTGCAGCCTCTGATTTGATACGTTCATGAATCTCGTTTTCTTTTTCAGCCAAAGCCGCCTGTAGGCTTTTACGGGCAATATCCAGTTTTCGTGTAATGTTACGATGTGCGGTTACGGATGCTTCAGCTTGTTGCACGTAGCGATTTGATTGGTGGGCTGATTGTTCGTAGTGGAACACAGTCGCAAGCAGAGGGAGTAACTGTCGCAGACCGGCGACCATTTTTTCCGATGGGTGATCACCAACGATAGCAATGGCAAGTCGGCCATGATGCGACAGGACGGTGACCTTTATGGTCGCGTTTTGATGATCTGGTTTTGGAATTGTCGTGCTGTATGTTCCAGTTTTCGTACAGCGGTCAAGAAAATGCTGCCACGTCTCGTTCTGGATTGAATCTTTATCAAATCCCGGTGCTGGTAAAAACACCCCAGATACACCGTCACGGATAAAAATAATAAAATCATCAGCTTCTAGCTTGGCTGCAAGGAGTTTTGCAACAGCACTACGTTCGGATACGGTCGTTAATTGACTAAGCAGTGTAAGCATATATGACGATTAAATGATGAACACTAAATAATACGTCTTATTATTATATCACTACATACCATCCATCTGACACACGAGCAGACATTATGAAATAGTAAAAAATATTACAGAACCCCTGGTGGGATGACTGTTATCTTAGACGTAGAATTAGCGGAGGTGCTGCATATGAAGCAAGTGCTGATCATCACAACGACACTGCTAATTGGGGCGATGTTATTCGATGGGCTGTATTATCCCAACTCGCCGCTGATGTGGCTGGCATCCACAGATACCGTGTACGCTTATGTGCGACTTGGACTGATGATATGCCTGCTAGGTCTGTTGGTGTTTCGCCCGCCTCGCTTATTCTACAATCGAGTCTTTCTAGGTGTGCTTGCAGGTGGACTTGCAGCAATCACCTGTGTACTGGTCGGTGAGTACACGATTGAGTTTCTCGATGCAATTATCTTTATCGAGGTCGCAATTATTTTTATGATTGAAGCACTTGAAACAGATCAATTGACACTCCGACAGCTTGAGGCAAAATCTACACTTCTGGGGCAAGCCTAGTGACTTAATACACTTCTCGGACTTGTCACATAGATATTTAATGGTATTTTAATAAATACGTTATATAGTAGGAAGAACTGGATTTCCAGTATAACGTGTATTTTAGCTAGTAGGCGACACAAGATAAGGTATAAATGAGGCAATAATGGCAAAAAATACTCCCAACATTCTGATTATCGAAGATGACCCGGCGCTGAATCAGGCGTACGAAACGATCTTGCGCACTGCTGGATATAGTGTTCAAACAGCGTTTGACGGGGAAGAGGCACTCGACCTGGTGGCCGATAGCGAACCTGATATTATTTTTCTCGATCTGCGCATGCCGACCTTGGATGGTATCGGCTTTCTCCGTGCATACAAACCCACGACAGACCATAAGAGTGTAAAGATTATTATTTTCAGTAATTATGATTTGCAAACCGAGATCGATGAAGCGTACAACCTTGGGGCGGATCGTTACGTGCTAAAAGCCTGGGCTTCGCCAAAAGAGCTCATCAAAATTGTCGAAGATACCGTTGCCACGACAAAATAGCTCGTTATTTGAGTGACAAATCTTTAAACGTGTCTTCACCTACGAAGCGTTCAAGTTTGCTTTTGTTAATAACATAGGTGAATTTGCTGTATTGAATCACACCTTTTTTCTTGAGCAACTTTAGATTAACAGCTGTACTTTCGCGGGTAAGACCAACAAGGCTCGCGATCATCGATTGAGTCATTTTGATATCAATTGTAAACAGACCGGGCGTTTTTTCGATACTGTGACGGAAAATAAGGTAATACAGAGTAAGACCGATTTTTTCGGCAGCGCGTGATTGTTCAAGGGCGGTAATGCGGAGCAGAAGCGCCGTGTACTCGTTAATGCTAAATTTCAGAATTGAGGCTGTTAGCGCGGGGTCGCGAGCAACTGCCTCGAGAACATCGTGTTTTGACGCCGTAACAACTTCAGTATCGTTCATAGCTTCATAGTAGAATAGCGTATTAGTAACTTCACCAAAGATCCATGGTAGGGGAAAGATATCACCTTTACCGTGCAAGGCGATCGTACGCTCTTCACCAGCGGTTGTAATAGTGTAGACACGGACGAGTCCACGGCGAATAATAAAGGCTGATCGAGGGATTTCACCCTGATACAGCAAAATGGAGCCCTTTTTGACAAAGCGTGTTAGCGTATGGGGTTTCAGGCTGTGTAACAGATTGTCCATAAAATGATATTCGCTACCTCTATCACTATCATACTACGAAACATAAAATGTGAAAATTATAACACCCGCGTAGTCAACTAGGGTAAAACGCGATATACTGCTTATGTATGTTGAAATATTATGTCAAGCACAGCGAGGCTGAGCAGTATCAGCAGGTGTCGGCGCCACCAAAGGCGAATGCCTGGATCCACGGCGAAGGAGTTGACGAGACTGACCTGCGTCTTTTGTCGAGCACGTACGGTATGGACTATAACGTTCTCCGTGATGTGCTGGACGTAAACGAGCTGCCGCGCGTTGAAGTGCATGACGATAGCCTCTATGTCTTTGTACGCACCGCTCAGCGTGGCAAGCACGGCCAGGTGGTGACAACGCCAGTCTTATTAGCGGTTAAAGATGCCGTCTTTGTAAATGTTTCAATCGCGACAACGACTGACTACAAGCTTGCGACACCAGTCCTTTCGGCTGCCAATGCTAATTCGACCGAATTACTGTTAGGAATGTTTGCAACGGTCGTGAGTGAATACGAGGCATTGATGCAGCGCACCGCTCGGCATATCTTTAATACCGGTCGACGTTTACGCACTCACGAGGTTACCAACCAGGATTTTATTACCTTTGTAACGGTAGAAGATAACTTAAATGAATACCGTATGAATCTAACAGGGATGCTAGTAGTGGCCGAGCGTCTCAAAGATGTCTACCTAGAACCAAAAGATCACGAAGCACTCGAAGATGTCCTTCTGTACATACGTCAGCTCCTCGTTTCGATCGACAGTCACAACCAAACAATCACTAGTATTCGTAATGCCTATGGCACGATCGCTAATAACGTTTTAAACCAACGCATGAAGACATTAACCGTCTTTACGGTTTTGATCGCACTACCGAACGTTTTTTATGGAATGTACGGTATGAATGTCGCACTGCCATTCCAGGATTCGTCGTGGGCCTATGGTGCTATTGTAGTATTTACAATTATCGTTCTTTTCTCTGTTTATCTACTTGCGAAAAAGCTTAAAGTTTTCTAATATATAAACAAGAGCGCGATGGGTATCGCGCATGTCTTGACGCGCCAATAGTTTATTGGTAGTATAAATGATGTGTCTTGCGCCAAAAACACGCAAATTTTAATTTAAAGGTCGAAGCGCGCAGGGCTGTACATAGTACAAGGAGTACAACAAACCCATGCCTATAGCTATCGAATTTGTTTCGTCACGAAGCAAAAAGATTGCAGTGGATGTGGTGCCTGCCGAATGGCAACTGTATATCGCACATTAGAACGTGTGTTCACCCCGAAATCTATGTTAGATTTCATCAAAAAATTCAAAACACCCCAAGGCACCGGGGTGTTTTTTGCTATATAGCACCCGCAACCTACTTGACATACTTTTCATACTTGGGCTACACTGGTGAATGAATAAAACTGTCTTGAAGAGGTAAAACACATGCACGACAAAAAATTATATGGGACCGCGACTGTTGGGACCAAGGGCCAGGTGGTCATTCCGGCTGAAGCTCGCGAGATTCTCGGAATCGAATCCGGTGACCGTCTTTATGTTATTGGTTCAAAACAAGGTCAATGGATTGGCTTGATCCAAGAAGAGCAACTGCGTTCGATGATTGAACATCTGAGCGATAATATTGAACGCTATAAAGATGTGTTGGAGAACCCAACTGAAGCGTCAGACAAGTAGCGCCGATATGAATCATCATCTTAGTTTACGTAACAAAATTATTATTATGATCTCGGTCATGGCCAGTTTGTTTTTGGTGGCCCTAGATCAGACGATTATTTCAACCGCACTTGGCAAGATTGTCGAAGATTTCGATGCCTTTTCATCACTAAGCTGGGTTGTTACGGCGTATCTAATCACCACGACCATTACCACGCCAATCGCTGGTAAGTTGTCTGACATGTTCGGCCGACGCTTGCTGCTACTGATCGGTGTGACGATTTTTGCCGTCGCTTCGTTGTTTAGCGGTATGAGTGGGGATATCACCCAGCTGATCGTCTGGCGTGCCGTTCAGGGTATCGGTGGTGGTATTATCACCGCCAACGCCTTTACGATCATCGGTGACCTGTTTGCTGCCCGTGAGCGCGGCAAGTGGCAGGGAATGATCGGTGCGGTCTTTGGCGTGTCGTCAGTGGTTGGGCCATTGCTCGGTGGTTTCCTAACTGAATCGCACAATATTTTTGGTCTTGTAACCGATTGGCGCTGGACGTTCTATATCAACGTGCCAATTGCGATCGCTGCCTTTACGGTGATTGCTATCTACTGTCCATCCCTCAAACACGAAAAGAAGCCGCGTGTCGACTATATTGGCGCCAGCTTGCTAGCTGTGGCTCTTGCAACACTAGTACTGGCGGTTGATAACACCGACAAGATCTTCGCAGATCTATTAACTAGTACTGGCATGAGCCTTGAAACGCTTCGTCTGATTATGGCCGCGATTGTGGTTGCCGCGACGACGGCCTTCATCTTTGTTGAGCGCCGTGCCAAAGAGCCGATTCTTGACCTGGCATTCTTTAAGAACAGGAACTTCTTGATCCTATCTGGTATCGCCGCCTTTGTTGGTGCAGCTATGCTTGGTTCGATTATGTACCTAACTCAGTTTAACCAGCAGGTCTATGGCGCGAGTCCAACCACCTCTGGATTGATGCTTCTACCAATGATCGCTGGGTTAATGGCCGTCAGTATTACGACGGGACAACTAGTCTCACGCTTCGGCAAATACAAACGCTTTATGATCGGTGGATTCGTGGTTGCGACAGTGGCGATCGGCGCGCTGATTACGCTGACGCCAGCCAGTCAATTCATCCACGAAGCGATCATCATCTTCTTCGTTGGTGCAGGTATTGGTGCGGCTATGCCACTAATGAATATCGCGATTCAGAATGAATTCGAGCAAAAGGACCTTGGTATTGCTACTAGTTCTAGTCAGCTATTCCGTGGACTAGGTTCAACTATTGGTGTGGCTGTCTTTGGTAGTATGTTGACGCTTGGTATAGGCAACCACCTGGGTGATATGAGTAAGGACGCCTATGTCCAGACCCTTAAGCAATCACCAGCAGCGAGCCAGATTATATCGAATCCGAATGACACGAACACGCTGCTTGTTTTGAATATGCCGACCACAAAGGCGCAGATTAACGACGGGTTTGCAGCCAGTATGGCAGCAGTGAATGTGCCAGTGCCTGTGAAGGAACAACTAAAACAGGACTTTACTGTTAAACAAAATGAGTTTAGCGACAAGTTAGTCAATGCATTTTCAAAGAGTTTGCATACGATCTTTATCGTCACCTCAACCTTGATGTTCCTTGCATTACTGCTTGCGATTATGCTCAAGGAACATCCGCTTCGGATGGCTAAGCCAACCGAGACACCTGGCGAAATCTAAAAACGACGCCCAATTAAAATATCCCGCCGATAGAATGGCGGGATATTTTAATGTGTTGACTATTACTCTGTCGTTTCTGGCAGGTTAATGCCAGCGGCCTTAAAAGCAGGAAGGAGCAGAAGCTTCTCAAATGCATCGGCGTCACTCCAGATTGGCTGGGCACCGTCAACGTTAGACTCAACGAAGGCACCATCTTTAACGTACTGGTCGACGATCTTACCGTTCAGGTAGAATGTTGGGGTACCACTGACGTTAGCTTTTTTACCAAGTGCCATATCAAAGTTGATTTTCGCGTTGACACCTTCGCTTGCAAAATCAGTGTCGTACTTTGCGCCGTCAACACCAACCTTGGTGGCAAGTGTTTTAAAATATTCACCGCGAGTTGATGAGTTTAGTGATTTCCAGCTGTCTTGGCTTTCGTACAGTTGGTTGTGCATTTCCCAGTACTTGCCTTGCAGGCCAGCTGCTTCAGCGGCAGTTGCTGCAGCTTTAGCATTTGGGTGGATGCTGGTTAGTGGAAAGTTACGGAATACAAACGCCATCTGGTCCTTGTACTTTTCACTCAGACTTTTAGCGATAGGGTAGGCATTGCCACAGCCTGGACACTGATAATCACCGTATTCAACTAAGATAACTTTACTATCAGCCTTGCCAAAAACGTGATCTGCGATATTGCCGCTGTCAGCGCTGGCTTTTACAATCTTGTTGCTATCAACCGAGCTGACATCAACTTTTTTGGTATTCGACATCATGACTAGGCCGCCGATAACAACGACACAGATAGCCACAAAAATGATCCATGCTTTTTTACTCACCTATAACTCCTTATACTTACTATACTAAGTGTAGGATAAAAGCCATGTTGCGGCAAGGAAAGATGGGGTACAATAGGGGTAATATGGACATATTTCTGTTGCTGGTTATCGCGTTAGTGCTGGTTGTTCTTCTGCTTGCGGCAAGTGTCCAGCCACGCCAGCCAACCCTGAGTCATTTCGAGCTAAAGCGCCGCCGCGAGTTGGGCGAATCCGAGGCGGCACATATGGCACGCCGTGATGCGCTCTTTGTCGACGTCGTTTCGTTGCAGCGTATCATTGTTTCACTTTCGTTAGTTGGACTTGTTGCATCACTCATTGTTCGATTCGACTGGGCAATTGGTCTACCGGCAGCTGCCGTGCTGGCGCTTTGCTACGGTGCAGTCGCGCGCCTCAGTCTTTTGCACCGCGTAGCGCAGCGCATGTATGACCGACGTGAAGCTGCGATCTTTCGCTTTGTCGAAAAGTTTCACAGTACACTGCGGATACTCCGTCATCCAGCAAAGACCGCGCGCCGTGATGCTGGCCTGCACTCACGTCAAGAACTGGAACATTTGATTACTAACGCCACCAATGTGATTAGCCCGGAAGAAAAATCACTGCTCCTCCATGGTCTTAAATTTAGCGATCGCTATGTCCACGACATCATGACACCACGGGATCATATCGACAGTATCGATGGTAAGGAAATGCTCGGTCCGCTGGTTCTAGATGATCTACATAAAACAGGGCACAGTCGTTTCCCGGTCATTAACAAAGACCTCGACCATATTATCGGGGTACTGTACGTTCAGGATCTACTGAGTCTCGATGTGAAACGCTCAATGACGGCCGAAAAAGCCATGGAGCCGCGCGTGCTCTATATCAATGAAAAGCAGTCCTTGCCTCGGGCTCTCGCCACATTTTTGCGAACTCACCACCACCTATTGATTGTGGTAAATGAGCAGCAAGAAACGGTTGGTTTACTCAGTCTCGAAGATACAATCGAAGCCTTGATTGGCCATAAAATCATTGATCAATTTGATCATCACACCACCTAGGCCTGCCAGCGATATCGCAATAACGCCGCTGCGTCTAGTTTTATAGAGGTGAGAGTGGTAAAATAAAGAAATTATGACGAGAACATTAGTACGAGAATTGACCAGCTTGATTGGCCAAACGGCAACAATCAGTGGCTGGGTTCACACCAGGCGTGATCACGGTGGACTTATTTTTATTGATTTGCGTGACCACACTGGTATTGTGCAGCTGGTGATTCAACCGGAGCATGGCGAAGCGTTCGGCTTGGCTGAACAGCTGCGTGATGAGTTTGTTATCTCGATTACAGGTAGCGTCAAAGAGCGCGATGAGGCATTGAAGAATCCTAACATTGAAACAGGTAGTATCGAAGTTGTCGTCGACAGTTTGCGACTTTTGAACAAATCTGAACCACTGCCAATTCCTATTCATAGCGATACCACCCAGGCCAGCGAAGAACTTCGTCTTAAATATCGCTACCTTGATCTTCGCCGATCAAAAATGCAGGAAACGCTGAAAAAGCGCGCTGCCTACTACAAAGTACTGCGCGACTACATGGAAGCTGGTGAGTTTGTCGAAGTAACGACACCAATCCTCGCCAACTCTAGTCCCGAGGGTGCCCGAGATTTCTTGGTACCATCACGGGTCCATCCCGGCAGTTTTTATGCGTTGCCACAAGCCCCACAGCAGTTCAAGCAACTACTGATGGTTGGTGGTATTTCACGTTACTACCAAATCGCAACCTGTTTTCGCGATGAAGACCCACGTGCTGATCGTTTGTATGGTGACTTTTATCAGCTTGACCTCGAGATGTCATTTGTCGAAGACGGTGAAGTGGTCCGTCAGACAATGGAGCCACTCGTGAAGCAGTTAGTGACCGATTTTGGCGGCAAGACTCTCGTGGTCGACGATGTGCCACGTATCCCATACAACGAAGCCATGGACCGTTTTGGTTCAGACAAACCAGATCTCCGTTTTGACATGGAATTGGTTGATCTATCTGACACACTGGCCGGCACAGGCTTTGGTGTCTTTGCCAATACGATTTCTGCTGGTGGTGTCGTCAAGGCAATCTGTGTAAAGGGTGGTAGTAGTCTTAGTCGTTCGCAAATCGATCAGTTTACCGCTATTGCAAAAAGTGAAGGTGCTGGTGGATTGGCGTATATTGGCTACGAAAACGACGAAGTTAAATCGCCAATCGCCAAATTCTTATCTGACGAGGAACTGTCAGCCATTAAGCAAAAAATGGGTGCAGAAAATGGCGACACGATCTTCTTTGGCGCCGACAAACGTGAGATTGTTAATAAAGTGCTTGGACGCTTGCGTTCAGAGTTTGCTGATCATTTCGCCCTTAAGGATCCTAATAAAGTTGCTCTGGCGTGGATCGTTGATTTTCCGTTTTACGAATGGGACGACGCGGCTAAGAAAGTTGATTTCGGACATAACCCATTCAGCATGCCACGCGGTGGTGCTGAGGCTCTCGCTGTAGCCGATACTGACGAGAAAAAACTAGCCATCGTTGCCGACCAATACGATATGGTCATGAATGGCTACGAAATTGCCTCGGGTGCCGTGCGTAACCACAACCCCGAAGTCATGTACAGTGCCTTTGGTGTGCTGGGCTATAGCCGTGACTACGTCGAGCAAAAATTCGGTGCGATGCTCAGTGCCTTTAAATATGGTGCGCCGCCACACGCCGGTATGGCGTTTGGTGTGGACCGTATCTTTATGGTGTTAACAAACGAAACGAATATTCGTGAAGTCGTGGCCTTTCCAAAGAATGGTTCTGGTATCGATGTTATGATGAGCTCGCCAAGCAGTGTTGACGATGCCCAGCTCAAAGAACTGTCTCTTAAAATTGATATCTAAATAACCGGTAGTAGCGTATACTTGCATTTTTAACAAACTTATGCTAATATAAGTTAGTAATCAACTAAAACAAAAAATAATTCATAAAAAGGATACTACATGGAAATACAGACGGCTATCACGCTACTGACAATCGCTGTCGTGCTGCTCTCGACTGTTATGGTTGTGCTACTTGCTATTGTGATTGCACTACTTGTCAAGATTCGCCGTATCGCGCAGAATGTAGATAACGTGATCAAAAACGTCGCTGAAATTAGCGATTGGTTCACGCCCACCAAAGTCATTAGCCAAGTCATTAACTTATTTCGGAAATAACCCAAGGAGAATCACTATGAAGAAATTACTAAAAATTGTTGCCGTTACTGCCGCTGGTTTTGCAGCCGGTATCCTACTCGCCCCTAAAAGTGGCAAAGAAACTCGTGCTGATATCAAGCACAAAGCCGAAGATGTAAAATCGAAGGCTCAAGCTGAATTGAAATCTGCTAAACGTGTAGCCAAGAAAAGCGCTGCAACTATCAAAGCTGGTGCCAAAGAGGCGTTAGATGAAGTTGAAGAGCTAGGCGATGACGTGAAGAAGTCTGCCAAGTCTGTGGCTGCTAAAGCTAAGTCGACCGGTAAGAGTGTTGCAAAAACTGCGACCAAAACTGCCAAGGCTGTCAAAGCTGATGCTTCAGCAAAGAAAAAGACAACCAAGAAATAAACGTATTTCGTTACGCACATAGAAGACCGAGCAATCGGTCTTCTATTATTAGTTGGGTGTGTTATCGAGTGATAACCACAAATAACGGCAGGCCACCGATTCGTAGGGGTGCCAGTTGCGCTGAGTGGCAATGGCAGTGATCTGTTCAGGGGTAGGGAGCAATGGTAAATCGTAGGCTCGTTCGATTGCTCGCTTGATACCCAGGTCTCCGGTTGGCAAAACATCGAGTCGTGCCATGCAGAACATCAAGAACATATGTACGGTCCAGACGCCGACACCTTTAATGGCAGTAAGCTCGCGGATGATACTGTCATTATCCAGGTCATCGAGTTTGGAAAAAGCATCAGGAAAATCACGCGCGTGCTCGGCGATGGCATGCAGATAGCTGGCTTTTTGGCGCGATAGTCCAACGGCGCGCAGGTCATCAATTGATGTGGCGAGTACTTCTTTTGGTACAGGAAAATGACCATACAGATCAACAAATCGGGATTGGATTGTCGCGGCGGCTTTTACGCTCAGTTGCTGACTGATAATACTGCTCATGAGCTCGCGGTAATAGTGCGGATGCTTGGTAAAACTAGGTTGCGGATGAGTCGCAATTAATGATGCCATCACTGGATCGTGGGCGGCAAGATGGGCACTGGCGACGCCGATATCGTGACTCATACGGTGATGCTCGCCTCACGCGTATAGACAATGTCATTTTTGGCAGCCGCGCCACCAATCATCCGATCAACCAAATCCTGGCCAATGCTCGACAGGATGGCATCATGGGTTGGAAAGGCAATGCGTGGATGGACAGTGGTTAGAAAGTCCATTGCTTCACTGATTTTGAGCCACGGCGCAGCCACGGGCAGGGCTAGCGTATCGATACTGTGATCTTCAGGAATATAGAACGAATCACCGGGATAATACAGTAATTCGTCGATCATCACACCGAGGTTTGGCGGGGTTGGCATGCTATCATGAATTGTCGCATGCTGACCACCAAAGAATTCAAGGTGAAATGGTCCGACTTCCAGTGTGTCACCGGCACTAACTGGCCTAGTTTCAAATGCATCAATTTGGTTGGTGATCGAGGCATCACCAATAATGACCGCCTCGGGGCTTTTATCGATAATGGCGCTGATGAGTTCTGGGTCAAAATGATCGCCGTGTTCATGGGTGATGACAATCGCTACGACGTCACTAGGCGCGATAAAATCGGTCGTGAATAGACCAGGATCAACCACGATCACCCGATCATCTTTTTCAACACTAAAACAAGCGTGTTCGTATTTCGTTACATTCATGAGTGTACCTCCTCCTTGAACCACGACGCGTACTGGGCGCGGGCATTGGCTATTTTTGGATCAATTACAATCTGGCAGTAGCCAGTCAATGCATTATTTGCATAATAATCTTGATGTTCTGATTCGGCCGGATAAAATGTCTTGAGCGGAACGACCTCAGTCACGATCGGCTTACTCCATAACTGTTGTGCTCGCTCAAGGCTAGCCAAGAAATCCTGGCACTGTGATTCGTCGGCATACATCATTGTCGAGCGGTACTGGGTGCCTTCATCAGCACCTTGCTTGTTGAGGCTGGTGGGATCGTGAATCAAGAAAAAGATATCCAGGATCACATCAGACGAAATAATTGTTTCATCGAATGTCAGCCGAACCACTTCGGCATGGCCCGTCCTACCACTAACGACTCGCCAATAATCAGCTGGTTGATCACCGCCAGCGTAGCCACTTTCCACGCTGGTGACCCCACGAAGCTGGGCGTATACACCGTCCAAGCACCAGAAACATCCGCCACCGAGTACATAGGTTGTCATACTTTTATTATACGCCGGTTATACTAGAGAGGTGAGTAATGATGAATTTCAGGAACTATTAGCCGATCAGGGCCGACAGCTATACCGGACCATGCCATGGCGCGAAGATACGCGGCCATATTATGTATTGGTGAGTGAATTGATGTTGCAGCAAACCCAGGTTGATCGGGTGATTCCGAAATTCAACGCTTTTATCGAGCGTTTTCCGGATGAGGTTAGTCTAGCGCAGGCTTCGCTGGCCGACGTATTGGGATTATGGCAAGGCCTCGGCTACAATCGTCGTGCTAAGTTTTTGCACGAAAGTGCCAAGAAGATTATGCATGATTTTGGTAGCGTTTTTCCTGATTCATATGATGCTATTCTTAGTTTGCCCGGGGTTGGTCCAGGCACAGCTGGGGCAATTATGACCTATGCTTTTAATGTGCCACAAGTATTTATTGAAACGAATGTTCGTACGGTGTATTTTCATCACTTTTTTGATGACGGCGATAAAGTCAGTGACGCGGAGTTGCGGCCGGTGGTCGAGGCCACACTCGACCGCGAACATCCACGAGAATTTTATTGGGCACTGATGGATTATGGTACTTGGCTAAAAAAACAGGGCGTGGGTCGGATTACCCAAAGTAGCCATTACAAAAAACAATCACCGCTCAAGGGGAGTGTGCGAGAGGTACGTGGACAAATTGTTCGTCAGCTGTCGCTCGGTGACATGTCTTATGGCACCTTGCAGACGCACTACCAAGATGATCCACGGTTCGAACTAGCACTCAATGGACTAGTGGCAGATGGCCTGGTTATGCAGACCGACCAAGTCTTACATTTGACCAAATAGGTCATTTCGGGCGATAATAAGATGAGATGAATCGATTTCTTATTCTGACATGCCTCGCGATCACACTTGTAGGAAGTGTTGCTCTGAGTGGTGTCGTGCGTGCCGAGGATCAAGCACCAATGACCGAAGCACACATTGCGCGCATTCGTGCTAACTGTGTCGATACCAAAGGTTCCTTGCAGCAGCTGCAGGCAACCGACGCTGGCCTGCGCGTTAACCGTGGTCAAATCTATGAATCAATCGCGACAAAACTCATGGCGCCACTTAACAGCCGCTTGGTGTTGAACCGGATTGATAGCGAGACGTTTTTGAATATCGCAGACGAATATGAACAACAGCTACATACGTTTAGACAGCTCTATCAGCAGTACGACGAGGCAATGTCGGCAACACTTCGTATTAACTGTATTAATCAGCCAGTTGCGTTTTACGATAGCGTCGCTGATACTCGTGCCAAGCGTCAGCAAACACACGAGGCGACTGTGCAGCTACACAAAATCATTGAAAAATACGGTATCGAAGTCGACAACTTTGCCCGTAACTTTGCGGCGGACAAATCATGATCGAAGACGAACATACTACTATTGAAGGAACAAAGCTAAATGTTTGGCAGCAACATCGTTTCTTGCTATTAGTGATCGGTAGTATCATTGTTGCGCTACTGCTGACGGCTGTGTCATTAAAATTGTATGCCAGTAGTGGGGCAGCTCAACTTGACCTGAGCCGACCGGGCTATGAACAAGCTGTCGACAAGAAAGCCAAGTCGACGGTCTTTGAGGGCTATCCATCATCAGGGCCAATTACCGAGCAGACGCTCAAACAATTCCAGGATTTATATAACAAGCGTGCTGACCAGGCAACCAAAGTTGATAGCTTTGGTGGTGAGGTTATGAGTGACGCAGCGCTATCAATTGACGCGCCAACAGAATAGTATATAGGCTTCGGCTTTAGTTTGGCGGGTCCTGCCTCGTTCGGTGTCACCCGCAGTCAGACTTATTGACAAGTAATTATTTCTTACCTGGAAGAGCGGCGCCAGTGCCAAGCTCGATCTTTTTCTTTTCAAGCGCAACTAGCAATCGACGACGCATTTCAGCAGTGACTGACCACTGATCAGATGGTTGAGTTTTTCCAGATATTACCAGGCTAACGGTAGCTTGGGTGAATTCGGCGATTGATTCAAAAGCGGGTGGATTGATGATTTTGTGTTTCCACTTTTCTTCTTCGGCGAGTTTCTTGCCTGTCTCGTTAATTAAATCGATAACCTGTTCAAGTTCTGTCGATGGATGAACGCCAATCGAAAAACGTGCCATGCTATAGCCCATGGTCTTATTAATAACGTGCTGGATCGTGCCATTAGGGAAGTAGTGGACATTACCGTCAGCGTCACGAATAACTGTTGATCGGGTGCCGATTCGCTCCACGGTACCGCTGTTGCCGTCGATTTCAATGATGTCACCGACGCGGTATTGGTTTTCAGAAATAATAAAGATACCCGACAAGAAGTCCTTGACCAGTGCCTGTGAACCAAACCCAATCGCCACACCGATAATACCAGCGCTTGCAAACAATGGTGCCAGGTTGATTGTGCCAAATAGTACGGTTAGGATACCGAAAGCACCAACAGACACAACCAAAACGCGCCATAGGTTAATAAATAGCGCGACTAAGGTTCGCTGACGCTTCTCAACATCCTTGCGATGCCAGGTGCGTTGACGAGTACGTTCAACTGCATGCTTAACAAGATAACGAAGTACTGCAGCACCAACGGCGTAAAAAATAACGGTGATAAGAATGATTAATCCGATTTGCAATCCGTCTTTACCAGTCCAATCAATAAATGCTTTATCCATAGGGGTTAGTATAGCATATTTTAAGGGGTAAAAAGCACTCACACTTCATGCTTAATAATCAGTAGTCATTTTCTAGGTCGACAACGCGCAGCGTTATAAAGCTAGAAACTGCCAGGAGGGGGGATGAAGCGGCGTGCCTCCTCCCCCTCCTGGAAAACCAGTTCTCGTGAGATTAGTTTATCGTGGTCCCATCATTTGGCTTGCTCTCGCGAGCACGCTGGTCAGCGAGCTGCTCTTCTTGCCAGCTCGTAACCGCTTCACGTTCGGACAGATCTTGTATCTCTTCCGTGGGACGTTGGCCGAAGAACGCTGCCCAGGCGGCGTCTCGATCGTCCCATTCTTTCTGCACGCTCTCGTTGCAGGAAGGGTGAGCCTTTCGGACGGCATGTTTACTGATGACCCATTCGCCGCAGATTATGCAAAGCTCGTAGGTGTGTTGCACAGTGTATGTGTAGTAACTAGCTGATGCCCAAAGTCGGCGCGTAAATTTGCCGTAAGGGACTTTCTCGGACACGAAAAGGGCAAGTCGTGCTGCAATGTTTTCGCCGATCAACTTGCTGGCGGCTTCAAAACTATTAAATACATTATAAGTATTCAATGGATAACACCTTTCAGAGAACTGATTGGGAAAGAGCACCACGGATGCAGATGCTCAATGGTTACGTATATTATAGCAAAATAAGTAGTTTTTGTCAATATACGTAAGTATAATGACTAGAGGTCGTTGAGGCGTTGCCGCACCCAGCTATCGATTGAGCCGGCACCCATACATAAGACTAATTTACCAGCTTGGCGAGCGGCTTGAATAGCTTGCCATAATTCATCATCTAGCTCAACTGTATGAATGGCCTCACAATTAGTAATTGAGTGAGTGAGCTGTGCTGGGGTGAGAATTTCGAGGTTTGGATCTTCGCGCGATAGATAGGTCGGTAGCCAATAAACAGTCTCGGCCAGTTCAAACTGATCCGTGTATTGATCGCGGATTTCATGCTGCCGGACATTCTGGTGCGGTTGATATACCAACACGATCTCGTCAGATAGTTCGCGCGCGAGCTGTAGCGTGGCGGCAATTTCCACTGGGTGGTGGCCATAGTCGCTGTACAGGTTATCATCGAGACGTTCAAATCGTCGATCAGTGCCAGGGAATGATTGCAGGGCAGCAATCGCTTTATCAAGGTCGCCGCAGTCCAGGTATTCGATGGCTTTTGCAACCAGCGTAGCGTTGCGACGATTATGGGCACCGGGCAAGCGAATTTCCATGACTTCGTCAGTTCCCAGGATCCAACTTTCGCTTTCGACAGGCTCGATTAATGCGTAATCAGGTTGCCATATGATCGTCATATCCGATTGACCGACGAACTGCGCAAAGGCCTGGCGGTAGCTTTCTTCGGTTGGATAGGTGTCGGGGTGATCATAGTCCAGTGAGGTGATGAGCGAAACATGTGGATTAAAGTGCAAGAAGTTGCGATCAAATTCGTCGCATTCGTAGATAAAATATTCGCTTCTAGGATCGTACTTGCCGCTAGGACCGAAACTAATCGTTGTTCCGACCGAATAGCTTACAGGTAGCCCAAGCTGCTGCAGGGTCCAGATGAGCATGCCGGTGGTAGTGGTTTTGCCGTGGGTGCCAGCTACAGCAATAAGCTTTAGGTCCTTTTCGGCAATAATATGCGCGAGTAGTTCGTCGCGTTTGGCGGTCTTGATGCCTAATTGTTTAGCCAGAACTAGTTCTGGGTGGTTTGCTGGCAGCGCAGCGGTGTGGACGAACCAATCAATTGGTGATTGATCGTGACATGTCTGCAGGAACTCACCGTCTTGGCCAATAGTAATAGTGATACCTCGGGCACGAAGTTCGCGTGTGATTAAACCCTCGTTGGCATCTGACCCCTGGACGCTGTAGCCGGCGTCATGAGCAATCTCGGCCAAGGGGCCAATTCCAACGCCGCCAATGCCAGAAAAGAAGATATTCATAGGGATAGTATATCACTTACGCTTGATCCGTAGGAGGTGGTGTATAATGAAGGAAGTATACGAGGTGGGATAGTTTTTGTGGCAGACAAGCGACAAGTAAGAAGAAGCATTAAACAGTTGCAGCGGATTAAGACGTGGCAATTATTGGTGCTGCTTTTGCTTCTTGGTTTTGTGGCGGCCACCTTTTTGCGGCTTAATAACATTGGTATGTCCGAGCGACGCGATGCTGTTTTAGCTGCTGACAAGGCTGGAGACGGCCGAGCAACGCAAAGTAGATTGTATGATTTACAACGATACACTGCAGCCCATATGAATACCGAGACCGGTCCGTTTTATCTTAAGGGTCAATACGAGCGTGATGCGCAAAAGGTAGTCGATGCAGCCAAAGCTGGCGGTAGTTCTGGTATTAACATTAATGCCGCTGCCGAGGCGACATGTAAGCCACAGTTTACCGTCTGGTCACCACAGTATGTACGGTGTTTTGCAGATGAGCTAGCCAAATATCCACCGTCACCAGATCCAGTCCAGAATGTTAATCTACCAAGCCCAGATCTATACAGATATAGCTTCTCGGCGCCACTCTGGTCACCTGATTTTGCCGGCTGGACGGTCGCTCTCTGTGGCCTGATTATTCTTATGATTGTGACTCGCCTCGCCACCCTCTTAACGTTACAGATGCTATTAAAACGCCATTACAGGGGTGTTTAAATATTGACACCCATTGAAAGAGGCGCTACGCTAGCAAATGTAAATCGCTAATAGGAGGTATAAACTTTATGGCTTACAAGCACACAAACTCGAAGGGTATTACATATTACCTACACAGCACCGAAGTAACACTACGTGGTGGCAAACCACAGACTATCTACTTCTTCGCTAAGGTAGAAAAGAACGCAAAGGGTCAACCTACTGATCTTCCAGAAGACCGCGAAGTTAAGGAAAACCCACGTAACGGTTTCCTAACTATTTCTAAGAAAAAATAATCTTGAAACATTAGCACGTTTGGTGGTACAGTAGTATCAAACAAACAGGTGCCAACTAAGCCCCAACGGTACGCAAATTGCCCAAGGGGCTTTTTTGATGGGTTATTGACTTATTATATTGTTTATGGTATAAGTGAATATATGAAAGAACGTCTATCACCAAGTGACAAATCTCTTGACTATCAAGTCGACGATCGGATGGATCATTTGGTAGATAGTGGTGTTTACAACTACGCCAGCGCTCGCTACCAATTAGATGATGAAGAGGCTGAGGTTAGTCCAGCTCGCCGAGCTCAGATTAAAGCTAATCACCCATCTCAGGGCACATCTTATCGACAGTATGAATCTCGTTATGATGGTGAGGCATTTCCTGTTATTGATAACTCTGAATTAAGCAATGAGGAGCGAGCAATTAATAGTGCCGCTATTGCTGCAATCCGCGAAGCTAATCGTGTCCCCTATGACCAGCGTACTCCGCAGCAACATGCGATGTATCGCGCAGAGGATGATCGACGAAGCAAAAATCTTAAATGAGAGTCAAGAGGTTTATAATTAGGTTATGAATCTTCACCGGACATCAGGTAAACCCGATTGGGATAAAGTTGCCCCATTTGAACGTAACAGCTTCCAGAAACTCGCCGCCGCAACACATGGCATTATTTCGCCGGCTAATGTCATTTCTCTTATTGGACTTGGGCTGGTTGCAGTTGGCTTGATGGAAGTTATTAACCAGCAATTCTGGATGGGATTGGGATTGCTTGCTGTTGGCCGGCTGTTGGATATTGTAGACGGTGCTGTTGCTGAAGCTACGCAGACAAAATCACCACTAGGTGAACTATTTGACGCTGCGGCTGATAAGATTGGCACACTACTAACGATCATTGCGCTCTTTGTGGCAAATGTGACGTACTGGTGGGTGATTGTTGCGCTGCTTATTCCACAGGTTATTATTCCGATAGTGATCTATTATAAAAGGCAAAAAGGTGTCAATGTTCACCCAACGCGCCAAGGCAAGCTGAGCATGGCAGCCGTATGGGTTGGTATCGTCGGACTTCTATTTGTTAAAGCGCTGAACGACACGGGACTATTAAGTATAGGTGTCTATGCTGTAATTGGACTGTCATTAATACTCGGCCTGTACGCGCTTTGGCAGTATTCAACTGGCCGGGATTAGATAGGGTCTTTTTTAAGCCCTAGCTTGTAGCCAATATACGTGGCGGCGATATGCATCAAGAACCAGATGATAAAGATCCATGCGTATTGCATTGGTGTCAGAGTAACGAAAAAAAGGCTTACGATGACACTACCGATAATGTAGTCAATTTGGTCAAATGGCACCCAGGTGCCGCCTGATTGAATACGTCGCTGACGTTTAAAGAAGCTCTCGACTGCATCACCACCAAGGGCACCGATGGCGAATAGCGGTCCAAGTAATAGGACAGGGAGGGTCGCATAATCAATGCCGCCAGCAGCGAATTGGGCCCAAGCGAAGTCAGCTACTAATATCTGCTGGATCCATAGCGCGAGTGTTGCAATGATAATGCCGGCAATAATACCGCGCCAGGTTTTGTGCGGCCCTAAGATTTTATGGCCACGGAATGTCTTGCCACCATCAATCGGTGCATCGTACTTTTTTAAGAATGGTATGGCTGCCGCAAAGACAGGAATTGCATTGGCGGCTGCGGCTGGCAGTAAAAACCAAATGGCGAGAAGTATATCTTGAAGCATATCTCCAGTATACTTGATACATGACCTATACAATCATTGCTGTTATCTATAATCCCAATAGCACTGGTTCAAGCAAAACTATGGCCGAGGCGTTCGTGAATGATGTGCGGACTCGTTTGCCGAAACAAAACATAGAACTCATTGCGACCGAATACGCTGGCCATGCCGGTGAGTTGGCGTATGAAATTGCTAAAAAATCTGATAATTCTTTGATTATTTCTTCAAGCGGTGATGGTGGCTATAACGAAGTGGTCAACGGGGCAATCAAGGCACAAATAGAGGGCAGTAGAGTGACGACGGGTATCTTGCCTGCCGGTAATGCTAATGATCATCACCGTAACTTATCTGACGGCAACATTGTCGATATGATCGCTGATGGCAAAACCAAGACGATCGATTTGTTAAGGATTTCAGGTACGTCAAATGGCAAGATGGTTGAACGATATGCCCATTCATATATCGGCGTTGGGTTTTCGCCAAAGATCGCCAAGGTGCTTAACAAGAACAAATTGAACATTTTTAATGAGGTATGGTTGGTTGCTCGAATGCTTGTTTTAGTAAAACCTATCCGTCTAAAGCTAGGTAAAAAGATAAAGTATTATGAAAGCATTATTTTTAGTAACGTCGATTCAATGTCGAAATATCTGAAGATTTCCAGCCCATCTCCAATTACTGACGGCAAGTTCGAAGTGACGATTTTTAAGCGCCGCGATAAGCTGAAATTTATTTTGACACTTCTTAAGGCTTCATTCGGAGGCGTAAAAGAGGATAAACAGGTGACTGAATTTACATTTGAAACAGTCGACAAGACATTAGTTCAGATGGATGGTGAGGTGTTGACGCTTGATGCGGGCGTGTCGGTGACGACGACTATTGAGAAGCAAGTTTTGAGGTGTGTCGTTTAACTATAGTATCTTGATCGTGCGCATGCTTTAATATGCGTATGTCAAAACAGAATAAACCTTCAGTTAGATTCAGGCGACCATCAATCACATTAACTATTGCTACCTTGTCTCTTGTCGGCACATTAGCAATCGGGTTTGTTGTCGGGACATACATATATGCCCAGCAGCAAACTGAGCAAATTGACGCTACGGAACATTTTAAACAAACAATGCGCATATCATATCTTGAAACTTGCTATGAAAATAATATTCATCCTTGCACGCAAGAAGCGATTAATAAATTTTACGAATCAGAACCTCAACAGTAATTCTTAGGAGGGCTGGATGGAAGGCGGTCGGCTAAGGCCTTCCTGTTTTCGCTTGTTTGGAAAATGAGTAAACTAATTTTGCCGCTCGGCGCTCACGCGTTCTACTTTTACTCACAGAAGATTGGTTCATTTCCAATCCAAACACATATAGAAAATAGCAGACCAAATGATCTGCTATTTTCTATGGTGGGGCTGGATGGAATCGAACCATCTACCAAGTGGTTATGAGCCGCCTGCTCTAACCGATGAGCTACAGCCCCATACCTTTGAACATTATAGCCTAATGATCTTTGCTAGGCTATAATAAGCGGTGAAACGCAATGAAAAAAATCAACATCCGTCGCCTTTATTATCATATTCGCCACCGTTATTTTACGATGAACAATATTGTCGTGGGCGTGGCCTTGTTGATTGGTGCTAGCTGGGCATGGTCATCAATCGGCGCGATGCAGCGTAATTATGATCTACAAAAAACAATCGATAGCAAACAACGGCAATTGAAACTGGCTGAATTACAAACGAAAAACCTACAATACGAGCAGCGTTACTACAAGAGTGCTGAATATCAGGAATTAGAAGTCCGCAAGCGTCTAGGTTTGGCTAATCCTGGTGAGAATGTCCTGTTGCTACCACCCAATAGTGAGCAGGCAAAGAGTGCCGATGCGGTCCTTACTAAGAAAGTCGCTGCGACACTTGAGCCAGTGAGTAATTTCCAACAGTGGATGAATTTCTTGTTTGGTGGTAACCACCGTAGTTTGCAAAAGTAATTCTGATCTGTTAAGATGGATGATGTATCGCGGTTTGGAGTAGTATGTTAGCTCCCGTTTGATCAATCGCTCATAACCTTGGTTATGTAGCAGACGATAGACCACAAAATACGACATATATCGCGGGGTGGAGCAGTCTGGTCAGCTCGTGTGGCTCATAACCACAAGGTCGTAGGTTCAAATCCTACCCCCGCAACCAAATTTATTAAAAGAGACTTCTATGGAAGTCTCTTTTTGTTTGGCTTTTGAGTTGGTTTACTTCAGTTTCGCAATCAATAGAGCAATAAGTCCGATAATTACTCCAAGCGCCAATGTTACAAATCGCATAATGAGCGTTAGGGCTACGGCAGCAGGTATAGATGCACCGAGAAGAATAAGAATGCCGACTGTTCCTTGTTCATTCACACCGATGCCACCAGGTAAGAAGCTGATGTTCTGCAAGACAGTAGGTAACGTAAATGCAACGACTGCATGAGTAAAATCGAGATGGATGCCAATGTCATTAGCGACGATAAATAGCAGGGTACTGGCGATTAATGTGGATATAAATCCACTTAGTATGAGCGTTACGAGGCTTTTGCCACTAAGCAGTGTTTTGTTCCTTAGGATAAAAGCCTGGTATTTAGAACGGGCAAAATTAACAAATGGTAACTTATTCAAGATCCGGTGACTCTTTACCGCTGTGCGCCTGGCACTGACAAGGACAAAGATGGCGAGATAGAGCAACAACAATCCGCACACGATTAGTATGTATTGATTTAAGATGACCGCGCTAATCAACGCAAGTACAATCATGGCGATGTTTTCGGTAAAAGACTGAATAAAGACGATCGAGATACCTTTAGCTTTTGGTACGTCACCATGTTCCTTTAATGTGACGACGCGATAGGCCTCGCCAGCGGGGAGTAGTGATATCGGTTGTGCGGTGAAATATGCCATTACCGTTTTTGACAGCGAGCGGGGCTCGTTTAAAACACCCAACATGTAGTAATAACGGATAATTCGTGCCACGTAATACGCCACACCCATAACAAAGATTGAGACATAGCTCATTCCGTTTAATCGAGAGAAATAAGGTGTTACATCACGCCAGGGGACAAAAAATGCGCCGACAGTGAGTAGCAGCAATCCGAATGCGAGCGGTGCATATTTGAGAAGATTTGTGACTGTTGATTGATTCATAGTACGTTTTTATATAATAGTCGACATTCTCTGTTAAAGACAGTGCTTTGGCGCTTTGGGCGGAAAGACTATAGTATAATAAGTTGTAGTAAGTATTAGATTATTTCGGAGGTTAGGTATTTCTAAAAAAGATATGCCCGTGCCTCATACGAAGGCCGAGCTACAGACTGCACACAAGAGAACTCTTACAGAACTTGAACGTTATAAGATTCTGGTTGAGAGTGTCCAAGATTATGCCATCTTCTTTATGGATCCCGAAGGCTACATTCAGACCTGGAATAGAGGCGCTGAAAAAAATAAAGGCTACACTCATGATGAAATTATCGGAAAGCATTTCTCGATATTCTATTCTGATCAAGATAATGCTGATCAAAAACCTGCACGCGAATTAGAGATTGCTAAAAAAGTTGGCCGCGTTGAAGACGAAGACT
This sequence comes from Saccharimonadales bacterium (SeqCode), assembly GCA_036382575.1. Taxonomy (GTDB): domain Bacteria; phylum Patescibacteriota; class Saccharimonadia; order Saccharimonadales; family Saccharimonadaceae; genus UBA6022. The sequence continues at coordinate 31,930 of DASVHL010000048.1, forward strand.
GGCGCTACCGCAAAGATGGAAGTAAATTTTGGGCCAACGTTGTCATTACCGCACTCTACGAT
>DASVHL010000049.1:0-23399 GCA_036382575.1 Saccharimonadales bacterium (SeqCode)
GAGAGAGAGAGAGATTAATCAAAAACGAAAGTTAGAATATGGAAACTGAAACACCGCGCGAGACCACAGATATTTTTTTGTGGGCAAATAATACAGATGGTATTAAAAAAGAATTAGATGTTGAGTTCTTTTTGTTTAATAAGAATTACACGCCGTACAGCACGAATTTTATGAGTGATTTGAACGCTCAGGTAAAGCCGCTATTTCTATACGATATGATTAATTTCGTAAATCTCGGTGCTGGTACAGGTTTATCTGTTCGTGATTTTGAGTTATCAGAGACAGAAGAAAATACGTTGCTTCGTACGGATCTTGAAAAAGTTGGCCGTGCCGAGACACTGATTCATCTTATTGAAAAAGAACGTCACGACATTGTTGAATTTAGCCAGGAAGAGCACGAGTTCAAGCGTATCAAAGGTATTGTTGCTCGCTTTACGCACAAGGATGATCCTAAAAAAGCATTTTATTCAATCAAGGCAATTAGCCAAGGCCAGGTGCTAAACGGTGCCACTAGCTGGGAATTCCGCGAAGGTAAGTTTGGCGCATTCCAGGCTGATGTAGGACTCAAGATGCCAACTGATAACCAAGTGCTTATTATTGATAAAGACATTTTTGTCTTTAATCAGTCTAAGTTCGAAAAGTTATTTAATTATGACTACAAAAAACAAATGCTGGCTGATCAGAAAGTCGAAGAAATTTTAAAGCAGTTTAAGCTGAGTTTTCCTGATGGCCTCGACCTACAAAGTCTCGTCCGTGAGCGCAAAAAGATTGTTAATAAACTGCAGAAAATGGAAATCGGCGAAGTTACCCAAGAGCAGGCGATTGAGTATGCTGATTCTATGCAATTAGAATTGATGTCAGATGACGCCGGTGCAATTATCATCATGGACGGTAACGACTTAGACACATTCGTAAACCTGATTAACGAAGATTACATTACTAGCGAAATCACTGGCAAACGCTACGAAATTAAGAGTAAGAAGCTGCTTGGTGAGCCAGACGGCGAACCGCCACGAGGATAATGTGCTTGTTTTTCACGCTAATGGTTTATTATAAGTAAAACTACTAACGAGAAGAAAGTAACATTATTCATGTATCCAAACGATCCTACGACACCTCCAGAACAGCCAGAACAGCCGAGTATGCCAGCGCTGCAGTCAGAGTCTGAGTCAACACAGCCTGAACCAGCACCAGCTCAACCGCAGGCAGTAGATCCTGTACAGCAGCCAGCCGTTGAACCTCAGCAGCCTGCCTTCGTGCCACAACAACAGCCAAGCTACCAGGCACCTGCTGTGGCAAATCCAGGTAAGGGACTTGGCATTGCAGGTTTCATTTTGGCATTCTTTGTGCCGATTGTTGGATTGCCACTATCTATCGTTGCATTTCTAAAGTCAAAGAAGGCCAATATGAAGAATGGCCTCGCACTTGCAGGAATCATTCTCAATAGCGTATTTCTTGTTGTGGGTGTTGCGATCATTGCTATGTCTATAATCGCATTCGGTAGCCTTAAAAATAGCGCCAATACACAAGCAGCGGCAACTACTGCACAAAATGTCGTAAAGATGGCCGAAATGTATGACATCGAGAATAGTGAGTATGTCGGAGACGAGCTTGTTCCACAATATCCTAAGATGTATGGAGATATTTCATCAATGCTGCAGGATACAACACTTGCTAAGGCACCTTTGACGGCCGCTCCAACAGATCCAGCTGTAATTGCGTTCTACGCATGTGGCGATCAAACAGGTAATAAAGTCGAGTACTGGGATTACACAGAAGGTAAAGTTGCGTATGCTTATGCTGGTGAAGCCAGCGATAGTAGTACTGACTGCACGTTAGTAACAGAGTAGAAAACTGTTTAACTATTTGATTAAGACCCGGTCATAGTGCTGGGTCTTATGATTTAGGGTATAATAAAAGAAATGAATCAGGGGTTAGCGCTAGAGATTATGCTCTCGGGGGAGAGTGTGCTTTTGACCGGTCCAGCAGGAGCCGGCAAAACCTTTGTGTTAAATCAATTTATAAAGCTGGCAAAACATGATGGGAAACATGTGTCGGTTACGGCAACGACGGGTCTTGCGGCAACGCACTTAGGTGGTACGACTATCCATAGCTGGGCAGGTATTGGTGTGCAGGACAGTATCCCGCAAGGGTTTGCTGATCACGTCGCCAAGGGCCGTCGAGAAATTATCGAAAAGACAGACGTATTGATTATCGATGAGATATCAATGCTACACGATTACCGCTTAGATATGGTTGATGAAGCGTGCAGGTTGGTTCGACGTAAGGATGAGCCGTTTGGTGGTATCCAGGTGATCATGAGTGGCGACTTCTTTCAGTTACCACCGATTAATCGTGGCGATAGTCGGGCTGGTGGTTTTGTCGTACATAGTGAAGTTTGGCGAGAGCTAGATCCAACGATTTGCTATCTAGAAGAGCAGCACCGTCAAGATGATCAGGAGCTACTCGAAATTTTGAATGCATTACGTGCTGGCGAGATTCGTCGTCATCATGCCGAGCAACTGCTGGAGCGAGTTGATCAACAGCCTGACGAAGATATGGTGATTACCGAACTACACACAGTTAACATTGACGTTGATCGTCTGAATGAAGTTAAATTAGCCGAGCTGGGTGGTGACGAACTTTTTTATACACAGGTGACCACAGGTGCCGAAAACTATGTCGAAAATTTACAACGTTCCGTCCTGGCGCCAGCTACATTGCGGGTTAAAAAAGGCGCTCTGGTCATGGCTGTCAAGAATGCGACCGATCGTCGGTATGCGAATGGTAGTATTGGCACTGTGGTTGATTTTGAGCCGGCAACTGAATATCCGATCGTCGAGTTCCGTAACGGCAAAACGGTTACCATGATGCCTGATACGTGGGAGCTTCGTGATGGTGATAAAAAGCGTGCGAGTATCTCGCAGATTCCACTGCGCCTCGCGTGGGCGATTACGGTTCATAAATCCCAGGGGATGACGCTTGATGCGGCTCGCATTGATCTTCGAAAAGCCTTTGTTGAAGGGATGGGGTACGTCGCACTCAGCCGAGTAAAAAATTTGCGCAACTTATATCTTCATGGTATCAATCGCATGGCACTACAGGTGAGTGACGATGCGCAGTCTATCGACAGTTCATTGCGACAACGGGCAGCAAATGATGTAAAAAAGTTTGCGCATTTAGTTGTGCAGGCAGAAAAGCGCGATCTCAATCCTGTAAAAAAAGCTAAATCTACAGGTAACAGCGGTTGGGTGGATAAAATCGCCAAGATGCGCGAAACCTATCCAAACGCCTACCGACCATGGCAGCATAGCGATGACGAAACATTAAAGCAGGATTTTCAAAACGGTGTTTCGGTTAAAGACCTGAGTAAGAAACTTGGCCGGCATGAGGGAAGTGTGACGATGCGTTTGCAAAAGCACTTTGGTGAAGACGCGGTTCAGGCCTAACAAGCGCATAGATTTTCGTTGCAATCATGTATGCGGGGTATAATAGGTAGGTATGAATCAACCAAAGACACAACTGCAATTTCCTAAAAAATTTCTATGGGGTGCTGCGACAGCTGCTCATCAGGTTGAGGGGAATACTCATAATCAGTGGACAGTCTGGGAGCTAGAAAATGCCAAGTCGCTTGCGGCGCAGTCTAGCTATCATTTTAGTGAACTAGATAGCTGGGAATACAGCCAGGCCGAAGCTAAAACAGCAGATAACTATGTATCTGGTATGGGTACGAATCACTTTACGCACTATCAACAAGATTTTGATCTGTTGAAAAAAATGAACATGAATGCGTTCCGCTTTAGCGTTGAATGGTCACGAATTGAACCACGACAAGGGGCGTGGGACGTCGCGGCCGTCGAGCACTACAAACAATATCTGCAGGAATTAAAGAAACGCAATATTGAACCAATTGTCACACTGTTCCACTTTACGTTACCTGTATGGTTTAGTGACATGGGTGGATTTACGAAGCGCAGTAACGTTCGTTATTTTGTGAATTTTGCTGAACGAATTGTTCGTGAGCTTGGTCCGGATGTCCGATTTATTGTGACGCTTAATGAACCTGAAGGCTATGCCTACGAGAGCTATCTGGATGGCAGCTGGCCGCCAAATGTAAGAAGTAAATGGCAAACACTGCGAGTTATGAATAACCTTGCGAGGGCACACAATCAATCTGCCAAAGCAATCCATGCCATTAATCGACGCTACAAGGTATCGATCGCCAAGAACTCTAGCTACGTCTACGCTGGTGATAACGCCTGGCTTAGTCGGTTCAGTGCATCGATACTGCAGTATTTAAAAGATGACTATATGCTGAAAAAAGTTGTCAAACAATGTGACTGGTTAGGAGTGAACTATTATTTTAGCGATCGCGTATATGGCTACCGAGTCCATAATCCCGACCTACGCCTGAGCGATCTTGGATGGGATTTGAGTCCGGAAAATATTCAGTTTGCGTTGGAGCGTCTGCACGAGAAATATCACTTGCCAATTGTCATTACCGAGAATGGTCTAGCTGATAGTCAGGATACACAGCGACAGTGGTGGATTACGCAGACCTTACTGGCTATGCAAAAAGCCATGGCAAATGGCGTCCAGCTGGAAGGTTATTTGCACTGGAGCTTACTTGACAATTTTGAGTGGAACAAAGGTAAATGGCCACGCTTCGGCCTGGTAGCCGTAGACTACAAGACAGGCAAGCGGACACTGCGTCCAAGCGCCGTTTGGTTTGGAAAAATTATTAAATATATACGAGACGAACAGTAATTATGAACGATCCGTTTACGCCAAATGAAATTAAAATTACGGTCATTGGTGGCGGAACGGGGAGTTTTACACTACTCTCGGCTTTGAAAGATCACACTCGGCAACTTGCGGCGGTAGTGAATATGGTTGATGACGGCGGAAGTACTGGTGTACTTCGCGATGAACTGGGTGTGCTGCCACCGGGCGATGTCAGGCAATGCCTAGTGGCGCTGAGTGATTCACCTAAGATTCGTGATTTATTTAGTTATCGGTTTGACGAGGGGACATTTCAAGGTCATTCGTTTGGTAATTTACTCCTAACGGCACTTGAAAAAACGACTGGCAGCTTTACTGAAGCGGTTGAAACTGCTTCGGAAATTCTGCGTGTGAATGGTGTTGTCGTACCAGCGACACTCGATAACGTCCGCCTGAAAATGGAATGGCCTGAAGCCAGCACTATTTTGCATGGTGAGCGCGTGATTGATGCGGATTATTTTAAATATGATCCACGACGAGCAACTCTATCGCTCGTCCCATCGGCAACTGCCAATCCTACAGCCATAAAGGCAATTGAACAAGCCGACTTGGTGGTGATTGCGCCTGGTGATCTATATACATCGCTCGGTCCACTACTGGTGATTGATGGTATTGGCGAAGCATTACGGCGAACTGAAGCTAAGGTGATGTATGTTTCGAACCTGGTTACGAAAGAAGGTCAGACGGCTGGTTTTTGTGTCAGTGATCATGCTGCCGAGATCGAACGGTTTATTGGCGGTCCAGCGCTCGACTACGTTTTGTATAATAAGCAAATCCCGACAACTGAAGTCGCCGCACGTTACAAAGCTGAAAATGCGTATTTGGTAGAAGTTGACGATAGTGTGCTCGCCAAGAAAAGCTATAAAGCTATTGGGGGAAGTTTCCTAGGTGATGTTGCCGAAAGTCATGTTAGCGATGTGCTGCCCGTCACTAGGTCGTTAATTCGTCATGACTCAATGGCAATTGCCAAGGCATTAATCGCACTCTACGAACAAGCCACGAGCTAATTTACAGATATAAATCCCTACTTTATGGTCTAATATATTGACAAAACATAAACGATATGCTACATTAAGTGTATTATGACAGATAAAACAAAAACCAACAAAGAAACCACAGAACAACTAACCAACTCATTCACAACCGCTGATATCAAAGTAGGCGAAGATTTAAAACACTCTGTATTGATCGTCTCAATCGTCGTAAACCTATTTATTCTCACTGCTTGGATTTTACTGCAAGTAACAACGCAGTACGATTCTCAAATTGCTAGCTTCCTGTTTACGCGTTAATCTGTCTCTCTATCGCCAAAAATACCACACAAGATCACTGTGTGGTATTTTTATTGCTACCTCTGTTCGAAAGGGCAGTTATCCACCGTACTGTGGATAAAGCTTACGCTGTGTATAATTTTCAATCAAAATAGGGCTTGTCGTGGGTAATGGTGGGTATTATAGTAAAGCCAGTGGAAAGAAGTGGGTAACACCACCGAACACAAACAAACACCACTAAATTAAAAAATAACCCATAACATTGCCTTGATCGGCAGGGGACACGTAGTAAATGGATTATTTCGAAAGAAAGCTTGACGACAAGCATCGGTTGACAATACCAACCGAACTTCGAAATGAATTTGCTAGCGGTGTCGTTCTGACACGAGGCTTTGGTCAATACCTCCACTTGTATCCACAAAACGTTTGGGACAGGGAAGTTGAACCAGCGCTAGACGGTAGCATTCTCGACGAGAAGGTTGCTGATCTTAACGTACGGTTCCGCCGGGGGAAAACCAGTGCAGCACTAGACCAAAAACAAGGTCGAGTGACTGTCGAGCAGCACCTGCTTGACTATGCTGGCATTGACCGAGAGTTGATAGCTGTTCGGGCAGGCGCTTATTGGCGACTGTTACCGGCAACTGCTGACGTTTAGGGTAGCACAGAATCCGTAGCACTTTAACAATTCGTATCAGATAGTAAATGATACACTCTCGAGATCAACTATCTGGTAGTAGAGCAAGTGGACCTCCGGTACCACTAAAAAAATACCGACGTACCTTCCTCAAACACAACACCTCCCAAAAAAACTCCACCTCACACACATAAGTCTCTCAATTGGATAAACTTGGATATGAGTTGCCTATGGCACCCCAAGTTTGTCCAACCACTTATTACAAAAACAAACACACTCCAAAAAACAAAAAAAGCTCTGCTGCCAGTTAGGTGATCTCGAGTAAACTGATATACTATATATCAGTTTATGAGTATTAAAGAACATCCACCACAACATGTTCCCGTTTTACTAGACGCGACACTTGAAACACTTCATCCTATTCAGGGCGAGAATTATCTCGATCTGACGGCAGGGTACGGTGGTCATGCTCGGCGCGTTTTAGATTTAACGAAAAACTACGAAGCTTCCGTTTTGGTTGATCGTGATAGTTTTGCAATTGCAGAGCTGGGCGAATTTACCGAGAAGGGGGTTACTTTACTGCATACCGATTTCGTCAGCGCTGCTCGCAGCCTGGTTGAAGAGGGGAAGCAGTTTGATATCGTACTTGTTGATTTGGGGGTGTCATCACCACAGCTCGACAAGAGCGAACGAGGGTTTTCCTTTACTCATGATGGTCCGCTTGATATGCGGATGGATCGTCGCCAAGAAGTCTCAGCCGAAACGCTGGTCAACAAGGCATCAAAAGACGAACTTATTCATATCATTCGCACCTACGGTGAAGAGCCAACTGGATTTGCGCGGCGGATTGCCGATGCAATTGTGACTAATCGTCCGATTACTACGACCAGTAAACTCGCCGAACTTGTCAAAAGCGCTCACGTCGGCAAGTGGAAGAAAATCCACCCAGCGACACGCACATTTCAAGCACTCCGTATTGCGGTCAACCAAGAACTACGACAGGTTGAAGAATTACTCCCACTATTGCCAAAGCTATTAACGCCAGGCGGTCGGGTAGGGATTATCAGCTTTCATAGTCTGGAAGATAGGTTAGTAAAACAGTATTTCAACGAACAGAAGAATGCTGGCTACGAAGCCGAACTCCAGTTACTGACCAAAAAGCCGTTAGCCGGAGACATTTACGACGTTCACAACCCGCGATCACGTAGTGCAAAACTACGGGCCGCAGTGAAAAAATAAAACAAAAAGGGAAAGGGCACAAAAATATGCCAATTCACATTCCAGTAACATTCGAAGACGCAAGCGCAGCGCAAACTGTCGCTGTACGTCACGGATAGTTAAACAATCGATCTGCCATCCTATGGGGTGGCAGATCACCAAAATAAAACATCAAAAATAAAAAGAAACAAATAATAATGTATAACCAACGAACCACACAGTTTAGTTCTCGTCGTGTTAGCAATTGGAGCCGTAATCAAAACACAGCTCGCTTCACGTCAAACGTCAAACTCGGCCCAGTGACTCATACGGTGCTTGTCGCCCTTATGATTACCGTGCTCGGCTTGATATACTTAACACAGGCTACTCGTACGACGGGTTATGATTATGAGGCGCAGGCAATTGATCAGAAAATTGCCGAGCTTTCGACCAAACAAACAGATTTGGAAATCGAGAATGCTCGCTTAACCGCACTTGAAACAGTTAAGAACAGTAGTGTGGCTAAGTCTATGGAAAAGCCAGCATCGACAAATTACGTTAGTGAATAAAATATGCAATTAGAGCTCGCAAAAGGAAGTCGTCCACGAATCCTCGCTATGATACTGATCGCGATCATGGCGATTTTTGTGTTGCGACTTTTTTATCTGCAAGTAATCCGACATGATTTTTATGTTGCTGCGGCAAAAGAAGAGCAGCAGCGCCAACTGGTGTTACCGGCCCAGCGAGGTGAGATCTACACGATGGATAGTGGCACGCCAACCAAGCTTGTCATGAATGAAACTGTTTACACGGTATTTGCTGATCCAAAAATTATCAAGAAATCACAACCAGTCATCGATGCGATCCAACAAATCGCCGGTGGTAATGCGCGACCTAATCTTGAGGCGCTCCTCGCTAAAAAAGAATCGCGCTACCAAATCATTGCCACGAAAGTTTCCGTCAAACAGGCAGCTATGTTAAAAGAAAAAAAACTAAGTGGTATCGGCTTTCAACGGGAAACACAGCGTGTCTATCCTGAAGGGCATTTAGCGGCGCAAACACTTGGCTTTGTTGATTTTGAAGGTACCGGTAAATATGGCCTCGAGGGTGCCTTGAATGATCGTTTGACAGGTAAAGATGGGTTGTTGCAGACGGTAGCGGATGTACGTGATGTACCGCTGACGATTGGTGATGATTATATCAACAAGCCTGCGGTTAACGGTGATAATATCGTGATGACAGTGGATCGTAATATTCAATCGTATACCGAAAAAGCATTGGCTGACGGCCTACAGGAGTCTGGTGCGACTAATGGTAGCGTTATGGTGATGGATCCGCAGAGTGGAAAGGTACTAGCTATGGCTAACTTACCAACTTATAATCCAGCAAAATATAACGAAGTTCAGGACGCAGCAGCATTTAATAATGATACGATCAGCGCACCATACGAACCGGGATCGGATATCAAGACACTAACGATGGCGATTGGTCTGGACAAGGGTGTGGTGGAACCTGATTCAACCTACAATAACACGGACTATATTACGGTTGCTGACCGAACAATTACCAATGCGACCAAGGGACAAACTGGTCAAATCACTTACCAGCATGCACTTAATTATTCACTGAATACTGGTTTTGTGACGATTGCCCAAAAACTGGGTGACGGCACGAACATCAATCAAAAGGCTCGCGATACAATGTATGATTATTTTCATAATAAACTTGGGCTGGGTGTATTGACTGGCATCGAATTAGACAACGAAGCTCATGGTACGATCATTGCACCGACGGAAGTCGACGGTGGGGCGGTGCGATATTCAAATATGTCATTTGGTCAGGGTATGGATGTGACGATGGTACAGGTATGTGCGGCCTTCAGCACTATTATTAATGGTGGTGTGTATCATCAGCCAACGGTGATTGCTGGCAAGATGAGTGATGACGGAACGAAATTTATTCCTGCCACTGAAAAGGCTTCAAGGACGGGCGTGATTAGTAGCAGTGCTTCTGATAAGGTGCGCGCGATGGTGCACACGGCGCGCTCGGCATTTTATAGTCAGCAGGATACCGCCGGGTATTACACCGGGGGCAAGACGGGTACCTCACAGACGCTTCGTGATGGCAAATATGTCGATAACGAAACTGTCGGTACATACCTTGGTTTTGGCGGTGAAGATAGTAGTAGCAAGGGGCCAAAGTATGTCATAATGGTGCAAGTATCAGGTAAAAACATGAACCTTGCCGGTAACAAAGATGCAATGCCGATTTTTACCGATATCTCTAACTGGCTGCTTAATTATATGAAATTGCAACCGAAAGGCTAATCCCATGAATCAATCAACACTGAGTAATATACACATCCATGATTTATCTGAAACCTTCCTTTTAAGTATTGGCGCCTTCTTGTTAGCGATGATGCTGACACCTGTCTATACATCACTCGCGTATCGTTATAAGTTTTGGAAGAAGCAGCGTACTACCAGCACGACTGGTGAAAAACTTGAAGTCTTTACGAAGCTACATGCTAATAAATTCAAGCGTACGATTCCAACAATGGCGGGGCTAATCGGAATTGTTACAATTTTTATCGTTACTATTTTCTTTAACCTTGATCGTGCTGAAACATACTTGCCGCTCGCTGCACTGGTTGGTGGTGGCTTGGTGGGCTTACTCGATGATATTATTAACATCCGCGGACAGGGGACTGGTGTGGCTGGTCTCCGTTCAAGTTTAAAGTTTGCCATGATTACGGCGTTGGCTTTGGTGCTAGGCTGGTGGTTCTATAAAAATATTGGCGTTGATGCGGTGCATTTACCGTTTCTCGGTGATTGGACACTTGGATGGTTGATTGTCCCACTGTTTGCGTTTGCTGTTGTAGCGACGAGCAATGCCGTCAATATTAGCGACGGACTAGATGGCTTGGCTGGTGGACTGCTGACAATTAGCTTCGGTACTTTTGGTGTGATTGCTCTGCTACAGGGTAATGTTCTTCTAGCAGGCTTTTGTTTCACTGTTGTTGGGGTATTACTTAGCTATCTTTGGTTTAATATTTTTCCAGCTCGTTTCTTTATGGGTGACGTTGGTAGCTTTGCGTTTGGTACAAGTCTCGGTGTGGTGGCGATGATGACAAACACGCTCTTCCTATTGCCGTTTATTGGTATTATCTTTGTTGTTGAGGCTGGCTCGAGTTTGATTCAGATTTTAAGTAAGCGATTCCTACATAGAAAAGTATTTATCTCGGCACCAATCCACCATCACTTAGAGGCGACTGGCTGGCCAGAAACAAAAGTCACGATGCGCTTTTGGATTATTGCAGCTGTAGCTGGTATCGTTGGTGTTTTGCTGGCGCTCGCCGGGGGGCACATCTAAACCATGCAGCCAGCTCGACGTTCGGTGGGGAGGGTCGCAGAGCGCGTTCGAGGCGTAGTGATGCGTCGCCATCGTCCAGATTATCAGATTGTTCTCTATATGGGACTTTTGATGTTACTAGGTCTCATTGTGATGTATGCCATTGGGCCTCAGCGTGCCAATGTGTTGAATAATGCCAACGGGACAGATTTTTACACCAGTACGTATTTCTTTGTAAAGCAGTCAGTTAGTTTACTTTTGGCGCTAGCAGCTTTCGTGATTATCGCAACAGTACCATTTGAGTTTATGAAAAAACATGCCAAGCGAATCTTGATTATTGGTCTGATCGCCTGTGCAGTGTTGGCGATTGCTGGTTGGGCTGGGCTAGGTATTGCCATGTGTAGCCACGGTGCATGTCGCTGGTTTAACCTGGGAGCTTTCGGTACCTTACAGCCAGCCGAACTATTGAAATTTGGTTTACTACTCTTTGGCGCTGGATTCTTGGGGATGCGTATGAAACAGGGGATGATTAATGACATGAACCGGACCCTCATTCCACTCGGCGCACTTGTGTTGGTCGCGGTTATATTTGTCATTGGTATTCAGAAAGACATGGGGACGGGACTAGCGATGCTCGCGATTATTGCGAGTATGATGATGGTAAGCGGTATGAGTAGAAAAATTGGTGGGATTGTTGCTATTGCTGCAGTTTCATTAGGTTTATTACTGATTGTGACCGCACCTCATCGTATTGAACGTGTTATGACATTCCTGGCAGGGGATAGCTCGATGACCGCTGGTGATGCTGATGCAAACTATCATATTAACCATGCAAAGATTGCTATTGGTAGTGGGGGATTTAGTGGGGTTGGCATTGGCAATAGTGTACAGGCGACTGGCTATCTGCCAGAGGCTATTAATGACTCGGTGTTTGCAATTATGGGCGAAACATTTGGCTTTGTCGGGCTAACGGTTATTTTATTGCTCTTTACAGCGCTTCTGATGCGCTTACTGCGAATAACTGATCATCTGCCAGATGCGTGGATGAAACTGGCTGTGGCGGGTGTATTTGGCTGGTTAGCGGCACATGTTATATTGAATGTAGCAGCGATGATTGGGGTTGTGCCATTGACGGGAGTCACACTGCCACTACTCAGTTTTGGTGGCACCAGTATGATTTTTATCGCCGGCGCATTGGGACTCGCGTTCCAGCTATCACGCTATACCGTTCACGGATCAACACATAAGGAGATGAATAATGAGAATCTTGACAGTCGGCGGGGGGTCGGGCGGACACGTTACGCCAGTAGTCGCAGTACTCCGCGAACTTAAAAAGCGTAATCCAAAAGTTGAAGTTCGTTTCTGGTGTGATCGCAAGTTTACACCACAGGCGCGTAGTATCGTCCATCATTTTGATAGTAGTATTCCTGTGCAGACAATTCTGTCTGGTAAGTTCCGCCGGTACAATAACCTGCCGATGTGGCGACAATTACTTCGTCCAGTATCGATCGTTTTTCCGAATGTTCGTGACATGATTTTGGTTGGCTGTGGGTTCGTTCAAAGCCTGGCTAAGTTAATCCTTTGGCGTCCTGACGTTGTCTTTACGAAGGGTGGTTATGTGTGTCTACCAGTCGGCCTGGCGGCAAAATTACTTCGCATTCCACTAGTGATTCATGATTCAGATGCACACCCCGGTCTCACGAATCGTATCTTGTCACGCTGGGCAACATCGATTGCCACTGGCGCACCGCTCAAACATTATCCATATCCGGCATCACGTTCGCGCTATGTCGGTATTCCGATTGCAAATGAGTTTAGGAAAATTACGGCAACTGAACAGCGCGACGCAAAAGAAATGTTAGGTTGCGATCCAGCTCGTCCGCTTGTCGTCATTACGGGCGGTGGTTTAGGGGCTCAGCGTATTAATAATGCCGTGGCGCTGTCGCTACAGGATTTACTTCCACTGACATCTGTTATTCTCGTCTCGGGTACAGGCCAGTATGATGAAATGCGAGCTTTAACACCGCAAGACGATGATCGGTTCCAGTTGCATGCATTTGTTAGCAACGGTATGGCCACGATGCTTGGTGCGGCTGATATTGTCGTCACTCGTGCCGGTGCAACAACACTGCTTGAATTAGCATCACTGGCAAAACCGACAATCTTGATTCCAAATGGGTATCTTACGGGTGGTCATCAGCTTAAGAATGCAGCTGCTTACGCTGAACAGGGTGCTGTAGACGTGATTGACGAACATCAGTTGGATATTGATCCTCAAGTCTTGGTCAAGGCAATTCGTGATCTATTGCACAATCAGTCGCGGCGTGACGACATGAGTAAGGCGTTTCATGCGTTTGCTCGCCCACATGCCGCAGCCGACATGGCTGATATGATTTTAGCTGCAGCAAAATAAGCATAAGTTTGGTACAATTACTCTAGTAATTATGGCCTTATTTCAAAAAAAACAACAGCCAGATATCGCACCCCGTCGTCGACAATCGGGTGCGACTCCTTCATCTGAGCGTGCCACTGACGAGAGTTTGGCACAGCGCTATGCCTTTAAGCGCAACCGTACCTTAACAGGCAGCGCCTCAGCCCAAGTGGTGAGTGTGAGTGAAACAAATGCACAGTTAAAATCAAGTCGTGTTCAGGCTCACGATCTGACTAGGCAGCGTCGTCGCATCGGCAGTGTTTTAGGTTTGACTTTAGCAGCTGCAGCGGTCTTGTTTGGTTTGGTGTGGCAATTTACCGCACAGCCAATCGTCAGGACCTCAGAACTTAGTCAGTCTCTGGATACGGCGTACACCCAGGCTGTCGATGATTATCTATCACGTCACCCGATTGAACGATTGCGCTTTCTGTTACATGAGGATGGTTTGAACGCGTATGTGCAGTCTGTAACACCTGAAGTCGAATCAATCAAAGTCGATGGCTCGGCAGGCTTTGGAAAATCAAACTTCACCGTTACAATGCGTCAGCCAATTGCCGGCTGGAGTATTCGCGGTGTACAGCAGTATGTCGATGCGTCTGGTACCTCTTTTCTGCGCAATCACTTCGCTACCCCAGAGGTGCAGATTGTCGATAATAGCGGTATTCAAGTGGAGGCTGGTCAGGCCGTGGCGAGTAATCAGTTCCTCGGTTTTGTTGGACGTGTTGTTGGCCTCTCGAATGCCCAGGGACACACTGTGACACAGGTAGTCATCCCACAGAACACGACTCGCCAAATAGAACTACGGTTACAGGACGTGCCATATCCAGTGAAATTATCGATTGATCGCCCGGCAGGGGAGCAGATAGAGGATATGAGCAGGGCACTAGGCTGGTTAAAGGGCCGTAACCTCAACCCCGGCTATCTGGATGTACGGGTTAGCGGTCGTGCATTCTATAAGTAATAGGTAAAACACGAAAGGGCACTCCTCTTTCCTATTGCGATAGTGTTCTATTTTTGTTCTATTTTCGTGTATACGACGAGAAAAGAAAAAACTATATTAAAATACAGAAATAACAATAAAGCAAATATGGAGAGTGAAGAGCAGGGGAAAGAGAAGGGTAAGAATTTTCTCAGAAAACTATTGATGAGTATGTGAAAAAACATACAAAAGTATACAAACGAAACAAAAGTCAAATTATGCAAATGCGACGTCTGTGTGGAAAACTGCCTGTAGGTGTATGTTGTGAATTGGCACTCTCGCATAGCGATTATCAAGCTATGGGGCTATGTGTGAGTATGACGTATAGTAAACGTAAAACAATAAATACATACACGTATAACACGGAGTATTAATTACATGGCACCCTATTATAGGGGGTCTTTTGATATTTTAGTATAGATCGAGACGCATGTGTACTCATCTAATAATCATATAGTTAATGTCGTAAAAGATATATTGTGCGACCCAAAATTACACAGTGCTATATTTACACTATTCACGTTGCGTCTAGTTTTTTGGTTGCCTGCTTGGCTGTGTGTATCATTTTTTAGACCTACTGCTCTCTTCACGCTATGTGGCTTCCATGGCCTAGGTATGAATCCTTATGTGCGTCATCATTGTATATATCCGTATTACTAGATCATGATGTATTTGTATTTACAGTGGTCACCGTATGATTTTACAGGGTTAAACAGATATTAATAATGTTCTATTTTTGTTCTATCACCGTTTACTGGCTAACAGGGGTGATAACAGAGGTGAGGAAGTAGGTCCCTTTACTTCCCTATAGTATATTGGGCATCAAAATAGCCCAGCAGATTAATACTGGGCTATTTATTCAGTCTGATTATCGAAGCTTCAGAACAGTGTCATCTGCTGGCGCTTTTGGCGCTGGTTTTGGACGGTCGGCAGTTCTCGGTCCATCGTTAGCTGAAGCTGACGTAGAGGCACCAGGAGCACCAGCAGTGGTTCCAGCGGCTGGTTTGCGCTTGCGGGTGCGTGTCCGTTTCTTTTTGACTGGAGCATCACTAGTGACGCCGTCTGTAGTGACTGGTTGTTGTGGGGCTGCGTTATTAGCTACAGGGGCGGGTGTCATTGCTTGCGCTGGTTTTGGTTGGTTTGATGATTCAGTGATGATACGTGGGCGATTAGGCTGCTGTGGAGTCACTGTCTGTGACTGGGCATTGATTGGCCATTGCTTGGCTCGTGCGGCAGATTGTGGCGGTTTGTTCTGTGGCTGAGCGGCAGAAGCGTTCTGAACTTGCATAGCATCATTGATTTGCTTTTCGACGTCTGCCCTGCTGCGGCTGTAGTTGCGACGGGTGTTTTCAATAATACGGCTGCTGTTATCAGTTGAGGCTGGCGGTAATGTTAGGGTCGAGGCGCTAAAGGCTGGTGACTTCTCGCCCTTAATAACCATGTTAATGATAAAGTTACGGTTGTGCATCTGCAAGAGGTCATTTGGCTCAAACTGCGGCTCGAATTGTTTTGATAGGATCGGTGCATCATCGGCTGATACACGGAAACAGATCATCGTACCGACGTTACCAAAGACAGCATCACGAACAGTTTCGCTCATCTGTGAGATATACTGGTTGGCGACAGTCAGGTTCAGGCCGTATTTACGAGCTTCAGAGAGGATGGTGGCAAATGAGTCGGTTGCAAAGTTTTGGAACTCGTCTACGTACAGGTAGAACGGACGACGATCTTCGATCTTGGCAATATCAGATCGGGACATGGCGGCTAGCTGGATCTTGGTTACAAGGAATGATCCAAGGATAGAAGCGTTGTCTTCCCCAATCAGACCCTTTGAAAGATTTACGATCAGGATCTTCCCTTCGTCCATAATCTGGCGGATATTAAACGTACTCTTTGGCTGGCCAATAATATTACGGATGACCGGGTTAGCCGTAAACGCTCCTACCTTGTTCAGTACCGGTGCGATAGCTTCGGCCTGGAACTTATCTGTCCAGCTGGCAAATTCGACGTTCCAGAACTGCAGAACGACGGTGTCTGTACAGTATGTCAACGTTTCTTTACGGAATTTTTTATCGGTCAGCATGCGAGTAATATCAAGCATGGTTGTCTCTGGACGATCAAGGAGTGCCAAGATGGTATAACGGAGGATGTATTCCAAACGTGGTCCCCAGCTTTCGCCGAACATACGTTTCAGCACGCCGATAACTTCAGAGCTAATATTTGTTTTTTGAGCAGGATTAGTGACCTCTAACGGGTTAAATCCTAGCGGATAGGCCGTATCGGCTGGGTTAAAGTAGACGACATCTTGCATGCGTGATTCAGGGATGAAACGCATATTATTAACGGCAAAGTCACCGTGCGGATCGATGATCGCATAACCTTGGCCGTGGTAAATGTCGGATAGCGCAAACAACTCTAGAGTACCTGACTTACCTGCACCGGTCTGACCAATGATATAGACGTGACGACTTCGGTCCGAGCGAAGCATTCCGAATTGGTGCTTCATGCCACGGAAATTTGTCAGACCAAAGGCACTGATGTTTTCATCGATCGCCTCGTTACCAGTAATGAGCGGTAGTTTTGCTGGCGGTTCAGCGGTTTTGTTACTGGCCCACACGATATTGGGGGTTTCTACGTTGGTGTGTGGCAAGTGGAAGACACTGGCGAGCTCTTCGATATTCAAGATGAAGCCGCGGTCACCAAATAGACGGGTGCGGTAATGTGCTAAGTCTTCTTTGCGGAAGCTGCCTGCTTTAGCATGGAAACCATTGAGGTTGGTGCTGTTGAACTGTTTAAACGTGCCAACGATAGCTTGCATGCGTAGTTTGGCATTGGTCTGACTTTCGCCAAGGTATGCGAGGCGAATCTTGACTTGGTAACCAAGCTTGGTTGCCTTCTTCTCTGCCTCGGCTAGACGGGTTTTATCGCGATCAGATAGTTCTTTTGGCTTGGCGTCGCCACCACTACCCTGTTCAGGTGGTTTCCAGAGGGCTTCGAGGAGCATGCCGATCCATTTCAGGCTAAAACCTTCAGATAGCCAGGCAAATGGATTGCCATTTTTAACAGATTTAACCCAGTTGTCCGAATCTTTTTGCCAGCTGTCAGCGATTGGACGAACCAATACCTGCACCCATAGCTCCTCGCCTGTTGATTCGAGCTTAGCGAGTGTACCTGTAATACCTGCTAGTGGGTCGACTTCAAAGCTTTGGAAACTTTTGATTGGCAAGAACTCACTGTCGGTCAAGCTGATTTCAGACGTGTAAACGACGCTGTGCTGTCGTTCGTGGGCAACATAATCCTCTGGTGCTTCGTGGATCTGAACGGTTGGATACTGTGAATAAATTTGCCCTTCGACGAAACTTTGAAGGGTTTTTGGTACCCATGTGTAAAATCGAATCTGACCATTAACTGAGGCAATCTCAAAACTGAGGTGTTCTTGGAGACCACCGGTGTGTTTGAGCTCTTCTTTGTCACGTAAAATACCGTGCAAGCTGGCAAAGAGTTGCTCGGCGGCAAGCTCTGATTTATCGTTAGCTTTTGGAATTTCCAAAACCAACAGGACGCTTTCGATTGATTTGACCGATTCAACGACCTGATGATTGCGCCACGTAAGGTATAGCAAAATGAGCACGACTGGCAGCCAGACGTACCATTGCAGCAATAGACCAATAAGTCCTAGGAGGATATCCATAACTACTGTTTATTGTCTCACCTGGGTGCCCACTTTACAAGGTGTGGCTATTTGGTGGCGTCCAGTGTGTAGGTCGCTTTGGCGACACGCTTAAATTGAGATTTGCTTTGCAAGTTCAAAAGGATAGTTGTTTCCTTGACCTGGCGGCTTTTGAGGACACGTTTTACGATTTCGTCACGGTGAAGTGGCTCCCCTGCCTTGGCAAGAACATCAGTGATGATGTCAGCTACGGTCCCCTTAGAGAATCCCCAGTTGTCGAGCGCGTAAATGCCACGACCAATTAATACGAAGCGCTTGTCTTTAATAAGTTCGTTGTGAATAGCCTGAGTGGTGACGTCTTTGCGCTTGAAGTCGCTGTCTTTGATAGATTTAGCGATGTCAGAAAAGTGCATAGGCTTGCCGTTTTCAGCCAGAATAACGTAGATTTTGTCACGAATGTTCTTTGGGTTAACAGTTGGCCATTTAGTCAGGCCCCAGAAATCTTTTAGATGCGCAAGGTGCTTGCTAACGCTAGCGAGGGCACGTACTTGTTCAGGATTTTCGTGCTTCAACATACCGTGAAGTTGTTCGATTTGAACAGGTTCACCGTGCTTTTTAATCGTCTTGACGATCTCATCAACGTTGGCCTTGATAGTCTTTTCATCGCTGTACTGTTTGATGCCAACGGCGTGGTGGTAGTGGTCATTCTCCCCTACGACAACGAGGCTTGGTGAAAGCTCAGCGATAAATGCGATGTGGGCGCGGTGACGAGCGTCAGCTTTGCCATCTGTTAAGCGATCAGCGATGTCTTGAACGCGAGCAACACGGCCGTGTTCTGATAGGTCACGGACAATCATACGATCAACGTCAGTGATAGCAGGAACTTTGTTATCATCTGCAGCGATTTTAAGACGAATAAGGATAGCTTTTTCTAGCTGACGAACACGTTCACGGGTAATACCAAGTAGCTCACCAATCTGTTCGAGTGTTTCACGGCGATCAAACAGGCCGAAGCGACGTGTGATAATCTCACGCTCGCGCTCTTGTTCGATAACCTCAAGAATATCGTTGACAGCTTGTTTCAAGGTTGCTGCGGTAGTTGTCTGTGTGGGGTGATCCATGGCGTGGGTAGTGTTCCTTCCTCATAGCATCGCTAAAATCGCTAAAGTTATAAAATAATGATCTAATAGTCAAATTATAGAACAAAACTAAATTAATGTCAAATAATTTCTATATCTAAATAAATTATAGCATGAAATAGACGTTACAAGTAAAGAGTGTCATGGGACTTTTTAAATATTGACGATATGTCTTGGCTAACCCTAGAATGTGCCATTCGTCAAGGTTATTTACGACAATTTTATTCGGTCCAGGCACGCCATGGACCTGTTGTGGTGTCAGTTGAAAGATAACCATTATAATTAAGTGTCAAACCTGCCGAAATGTTGGTGCAGTTTGTGCCTGTATTCCCTGTCCAGCTGGCTGGATAGGTCGCAATGGGACTGCTGCTACCGATATAGAATATATTGCCCGATTTGCTCATCGCAAGAACCGTATAAGAGGTTGGAGTCGAAATATGGTCATAGCAATACGTAAAATTCATGACTGTCGCTGGTGATATTGCGTAGCTACTGTTTGAAAGTTTAAAGTCGATCGAATCGAGTTGCGCAGCAGTTGGATAGCGGCCGTTATCGACGTTAAATGTCGCTAGTTTGGTGGCGACATTGCGGAGATCGGTCTTGACGGCGCTATCGGCTGCCCTATTCTGAATACCGTTATAGGCAACGATGGTGATGGCGGCCAGAATGGCAATAACAACGATGACGATTAAGAGTTCAACGATAGTAAAGCCCTGTTGGGTTTTGTTATTAAAAAAGTTTTTAGCCACCCGCATATTTGCTTTAAGTATACCCGATATAAGAGGTGGTGACAATGAAAATGAAGAGCCCACCCCGAGGTGAGCGATGCACCGTTGAGGGTGGGCTCTTTGTGGGGTGGGCTGATGAATGTAGCGGCTAGTGCTCGGCCAATGCTGGATTGAGCTGGTCGACGATCTCCAGGGTGAGGTTCTCGATACTACCGCAACTGTTGATCACGTCCGACAATGAAAGGCTGACGTGATCGATCGGGTCATCTGTGCGTGCCTTGTTGGCCGCAAAGCTGTTACCCTCTCGTTCAACACCAGTCCAGACGGAAACGATGCGCCGGCTGTCCTTGTCATTATTGCTGATGTACACATGTACGCTGTTGTCGCTCATGTCTCTCTTCTTTCGATGGTTGGAATGGGTCGACATGAATATAATATCATCATTATATAAAAAAGCAATCAGCCCGAGATGGGCTGATTCTGATTATTTTTTAGTTGTTCGCTTTGTGGTTGAGGCTTTTTTAGTGGTTGGTTTTTTAGCCGTTGTCTTCCGGGCAAAGCGGCCTTTTGCTGGCGTAGCGCTCGCGAGGAGCTCTTTGGCCTGCTCGTGCGTAATCGAGGCTGGCTCTGTGTCTTTAGGGATCTTGGCGTTCTTGGTGCCATCGGTGATGTATGGCCCGTAGCGACCCTTTAATACCTTGATACCATCACCAAAGTCGGCGATGTTTTTCTCGGCTTCGGCTTTGAGCTTCTCTTTATATAGTTCAAGTGCTTCTTCGAGGGTGATTGTATGTGGATCAAGTGGTTTGATACTAACGAATAGTTTGCCGATCTGAACGTATGGTCCAAAGCGGCCGATATTAGCTTTGATCTCGTCGCCATCAGTGGTAGTGCCAAGGATACGTGGCAATTGGAAGGCATGAAGCGCTTCTTCTAGAGTGACCGTTTCAATCTTCTTACCAGCTGGAAGTGGCGCGAATTGCACCTTTTCTTCTTTGTCTTCCCCGCTACCGAGCTGTAGCATTGGGCCGTAGCGACCAAAGCGTGCGAGGACTGGCTTGTTTGTCTTCGGGTCGATACCAATCTCACGTGCCTGGGCAACGGTAGAACGGTCGATGCCGCCAGATTCAGCGATGAGCTTGTGGAATGGCTTGTAGAATTCGTCCAGCATATTGTTACGCTCGAGTTTGCCTTGGGCGATTTCGTCGAATTCTTCTTCTACCTTAGCGGTGAATCCGTAATCAACGATTTGATCAAAGTGATTAGTCAAGAAGTCACTGACGACTTGTCCCGCCGCAGTTGGGACTAATTTACCGCGGTCGGCACCAGTTTTTTCCTGAATAACTTCACGTGCAACCTCGTTATTTTTAAGGCTATACACGATCACATCGCGCGGTGTACCTTCGCCCTCACCCTTTTCTGCGTAGCCACGAACCTGGACGGTGTTAATAATAGTGGCGTATGTAGACGGACGGCCAATGCCTAAATCTTCAAGTTTCTTGACGAGCGCACCTTCACTATAGCGCGCTGGTGGACGGGTGAATAATTGCTTTGCCATAGCAGATTCAAAATTAAGATGATCGCCGCTAGTGACTGCCGGGAGGATGTCAGCATCTTTTTTGCTGCCACCGTAAACGCGTAAGAAGCCGTCAAAGATAATGACTTCGCCTTTAGCTTCGAACACTTCGTTATTTGTTGAGATGGCGATTGTGACGACGGTCTTTTCTAATTTTGCAGGCGCCATCTGGCTGGCGAGTGTGCGGTTACGGATCAGTGTGTATAATTTCTGATCGTATTCATTGCTACTACCGCGCTCTGCTGACATGTCGGTTGGACGAATTGCTTCGTGGGCTTCCTGCGCACCGGCAGCTTTGGTTTTAAACTTGCGAACTTGGCTATATTCTTCACCAAAGGTTGATTTGATATAGTTCGCTGCCGCAGCTAACGCTTCTCCACCCAGGTTCACTGAGTCGGTACGCATGTAGGTGATCTTACCTTCTTGGTAGAGTTTTTGGGCGCTGGCCATAGTCGCTTTTGACCCAAAGCCAAGGCGGCTATTGGCGTCCTGCTGCAAGGTACTGGTCGTAAATGGAGCAGCCGGATTACGGGTGCTTGGGCTAGTGACAATATTTGAAACCGTAAAATTAGCACCGATCAGTGATTCTAGGAACGCTTGGGCTTCTTCTTCGGTTTCGAAGCGCTTTGGTAGCTCGGCTTTGACGAGTTGGCCGTCGTGCATAAATTCTGCAGTGACCTTGAAGGTAAATGATCCATTAAAGGTATCGATTTCACGTTCGCGCTCAACCAGCAGACGGACGGCTGGTGACTGGACACGTCCGGCAGATTTGCCGCCAGGGACTTTTTGCCAGACAACTGGAGATAATTCAAATCCTACCAAGCGGTCCAGGATTTGACGAGCTTGTTGGGCCTGGACTAGGCTCATATCAACGGTACGAGGATGCTTGACAGCCTCTTCAATCGCCTTCTTGGTGATTTCATGAAACACGATACGTTTTGTTGTTTTCGGATCAAGTTTCAGGACCTCACAAAGATGCCAGGCAATCGCCTCTCCTTCGCGGTCTTCATCGGTTGCGAGCCAAACAGTCTCAGCTTCTTTAACTGCACGACGTAGTTCGGCAACGGTTTTCTTTTTCTCAGGATCGATTTCGTAAGTCGTTTCAAAACCCTTGTCTACTTGGATTGGTTCTGTGCCACCCTTTACTTTCTTCGCAATGCTACGGATGTGACCAACACTTGAAAGGACGTGAAAATCCTTACCGAGGTATTTCTCGATTGTTTTGGCTTTGGCTGGTGACTCAACGATAACTAGATTCTTGCTCATAAATTCCTTGTGCTTATATATTCAGCTAAACACAGTGACTAGTTATACGCAACTTGCTGCGATTTGTAAATCATATGATAAAAATTCAAAGAATATTCCTACGAAAAAGAGTAATCGCTGATGGAGCACACAAACGTGCATGCTCCATCAGCGCAATTAGTTGGTTTGCAGAATGAAGTTGCGACAACCTGCACACCAGCCCACGCTCGTTGCCAGGTACTTTGCGTAATCTGACATGTTGTTAATGGCAGTGTCGGCTGCGAGGCGTGTCGAGAACGTCACGTCCTTGGAGTGTGATGGCGAGCAGTCAGTCTTGGGCGTATTTCGCCGATTGGTGCGAAGTTCTCTCTCGATTCCGTTTATCTCTCTCTCTTC
>DASVHL010000050.1:0-5873 GCA_036382575.1 Saccharimonadales bacterium (SeqCode)
ACTCTCTCTGGTGGTGAAGCGCAGCGTATTCGTTTGGCGACACAGATCGGATCTGGTTTGCAGGGTGTGTTGTATGTACTCGACGAACCGTCGATTGGTTTGCATCAACGTGACAATGATCGCTTGATCATGACACTAAAGCATCTTCGCGATCTAGGAAATACTGTTCTTGTCGTTGAGCACGATGAAGACACGATTCGTCACGCCGACTATCTACTTGATATTGGTCCAGGCGCCGGAGTGGCTGGGGGTAATGTTGTGGCTGCCGGTACACCAGAAGAAGTAGCAAATAATCCTGACAGTATGACGGGTCGTTATTTGTCAGGTGCCGAGAAAATTGCTGTACCTAAAAAACGACGCGCGGTTATTAAAGACCGTGAATTGATTATTCGTGGTGCCAAAGAAAACAACTTGAAAGATATCGATGTGTCATTCCCACTGGGCGTTATGACTGTCGTCAGCGGTGTCAGTGGTAGCGGTAAATCGACACTGGTTAATGATATTTTGGCAAAGGAACTTTCAGCTCGATTGCATCGTTCACATGTTGTGCCGGGCTCTCACGAAAATATCGAGGGTATTAATCATCTTGATAAAGCTATCGTGATTGATCAGTCTGCTATTGGCCGCACACCACGTTCGAATCCAGCAACCTATACCGGTGTCTTTACGCCAATTCGTGAACTATTTGCTGGTACTCCAGAGGCAAATATCCGCGGGTACAAGGCCGGACGCTTTAGCTTTAACGTTAAGGGTGGACGCTGTGAAAACTGTCAGGGTGATGGGGTTATTAAGATTGAAATGCATTTCCTGCCTGACGTGTATGTTGTCTGTGATGTCTGTAAGGGTAAACGCTATAACCGCGAAGCACTTGAAATTAAGTACAAAGAAAAGACAATTAGTGACGTACTGGAAATGACTGTCGAACAGGCTGCTGAGTTCTTTGAGAACATTCCAACAATTGCTCGTAAGCTAACGACGCTTGTAGAAGTGGGTCTGGGTTACATTCGCCTAGGTCAGCCAGCCACAACCTTTAGTGGTGGTGAAGCACAGCGTATTAAACTTGCAACCGAACTATCTCGTCGTGCAACTGGTAAGACGCTGTATATTCTCGATGAGCCAACGACAGGACTTCATAGCGCCGATGTTAAGCGTCTACTTGGTATTTTGCAAAAACTCATCGAAGGCGGAAATAGTATGGTTATTATTGAGCATAACTTGGATGTTATTAAATCTGCCGATCATATTATCGACATGGGTCCAGAGGGTGGACTTGGCGGTGGCGTGGTTGTTGCCGAGGGTACGCCAGAAGAAGTCGCTAAGGTGTCTGCTTCATTCACAGGTCAATATCTGAAGACGATGCTGAAAAACAAATAAACTCGTCTAAAAGTGAAACTGTCCGCGTCATCCTGAATGGACGACGCGGACATACTGCTAGAGTGATACTACCACTCTTCCTTCATGCCGATGTCGGCTTTTGATGGCTTCATAATACACCGCCTTATAGTTGGTGGAGCAGTAGGATTATTATAAACCTCTTCATATATCCGTCAACCGCTGTTCGGCAATTGTTCAGCGAAGTGAGATACTATTTATCTTCCGCGCTTAAAGACAGTGGCTAGTTGACGCTTCGTACCATTCCAAAGAGCGGTGCGTTGTTTCTTGTCTTTAAGAATGTGAATAGCTGGCGGTAGAACAGATATAAAGATAATACCGAAAATGACAGGTAGTAGGATTGTATCGATCTCTATACCGGCTTTGGTGAACCAGTCACCTGTGAAATAACCTAGGTAGGTAACGCCAGCAGCCCATAGTAGACCACCGATTAGGTTAAACATTAGGAAACGCTTGTATTCCATCTTAGCAACCCCGGCCACAACTGGGGCAAAAGTACGAACGATTGGAATAAAGCGGGCGATAATAATTGTCTTGCCGCCATATTTCTCGTAAAAATCCTGAGCTTTTTGTACGTTTTCTTGTTTGAATAGCAAAGAGTTCGGTCGAGTAAAGACTTTCGGTCCAACTTTGCGACCGAACGTGTAGCCAACACTGTCACCGACAACTGCGGCAATAAATAAAATAAATACCAGCAGGTGAATGTTAACATTTAAAAATCCAGTATAAGTCAGGAATCCTGCAGTAAAGAGTAGGCTGTCACCTGGTAGAAAGAATCCAATAAGTAGTCCTGACTCGGCGAAGATAACCGCTGCGATGCCGATTACGCCCACAAATTTAATAAAGTCAATCAGGTCTACTCCAGGAATCATATGCTCTTATTTTAGCACGAGAGGGGAAAATGCTATAATAGATGGTAGACCGAATTTAGGAGGACTATGAACGACATTACATTAAACTTAGATGAACGAACAGCCGAAGGTAAACAAGTTACCAAACTGCGCAATGATGGATTTGTTCCAAGTGTGGTGTATGGTGGCAAAGCCGCGCCTATCTCAACCCAGTCAAATGCTGTAGAGACGCTAAAAGCTGTCCGCGCTGCCGGCAAGCACAGCCCAGTGCACCTGACGATTGATGGCAAGAAAAAACTTGCGATTATCAAAGCGATTGATTTTGATCCAGTAAAGCACACGCTACGTCACGTTGCGTTTCATACCATCAAGCAAAACGAAAAAATTGTTACAGAAGTGCCAATCGTTTTGGTTGGTGAAGGTGAAAGCGCTGCAGAAAAAGCAGGCTTGATCGTTCTACAGGCAATCGAGAAAATGGAAATCCGTGCGCTACCTGCCGACCTTCCGGAAGCTCTAGAGATTTCTATTGTTGATCTTGCGACTGACGAAGACAAGTTAACTATTGGTGATATTAAACTACCTAAGGGTGTTGAATTCGCTGATGTCGACCAAGATACTGACCTGGTTGTTGCAAACGTGTACGAACCAAGCGCACTCCAGGCCGCTAATGATGCTGCTGGTGGTGACGCCGAAGACGAATCAGCTGTCGAATCTGAGAATGGAACTGAAGAAGCTCCTGCTGCAGATACTGCTGCAAAAACTGACGAAAAGTAATTAACTTACGTCATTGAAAATTATAAATGGACTCGGTAAAACGAGTCTGTTTATATTACTAGACAAAATTTAAAAAATATACTTTAATTTATTTTTATTTCCTGTATAGTAATAGGCAAAGAGAGACAACGAGGAGCTACCGTGAATCTATCTGCTGAACGTCCAAAGAAATACGATCCATCGGTCGCGCCATATGCTGCTGGGCGCTATAAATACGGTAATTCTGACTTGCCGTTTGCTTATTACAGAGATGAATTCGATCCTTTTTTAGCAAGTATCCAAGATAAAAATACACCGGTTGCTATGGTCGCAGGCCCTACAGGCTCTGGTAAAACGACAACTGTTCCGCAAGCGGTGTATGAATCTGGGTTGTTTGATAAGACATATGTATCTGCTGGAAAAATCTTTTTGGTTCGTGAGGCCTATGAACGATGCGTCGCTGAAATGGCGCAGGTCATGGGAATTGAAGCTGCAAAGCGAACAGTTGGCTACGCAACATCAACGGAAGGTGCACTGCATCAAGATAACAAAATTGTTTTTGTTACTCACGGCTATGCATCACAAAAAATGCATCACGACGGTAGCGATATGGCACGCAATTCACTTTATATTGCTGACGAATATCATGAACGTGATAAAGAGGGCGATGTCTCTGTCGAAGTGGCAAAAATGTATAACATTCCTACTATGTTAATGAGTGCAACACTTGACGTTGATCGTTTTTCTAATCACCATACAAGCCATGATGGTTTTACGCCAGCACCAGTTTTTGAAGTTGAAGGTCGACAATTTAACATTGAGCATAAAACGATGGAATTTTCGACTGATGCTGCCGTGTGGGCTATCGAGAATGGATACGACACCCTCTATAATTTACCTGGAATTGGTGAGATTGAAGCTGAGATGGGTCGTATTCGCCGCTTAACTAAGGCACCATTTATTGCACTGCCATTACATGGCGAACAGTCGGCTGCCGAACAGCGGCGCGTTACACAGCAGTATGATAAGCCTCGTTTAATTCTGGCTTCGAAAATTGCCGATTCAGGTGTCACGCTGAGTGTTGATGCGGTCGTCGATGCTCAGTTGGAGCGAACTGTCGAGCTACGTAACGGTGTCGAAACATTAACGACACGACGTGCTTCAAGGGCGACATCTCAGCAGCGTGCTGGGCGAGCGGGTCGTGACAAAGATGGTATATATATTCAAGGCCGCTATCCAGAGGCGCCAGCATATCTTTATGAGGGTGATCAACCTGAATTTAGTCGACCTGAGATCCTAGATAACCGTGTAGATGGTACGGTACTACGATTGGCTCAGTCCAACTTGACGATTGAAAAAATCAATCTACTTGATCGACCAACGACAAGAGAAATCGATCGAACTAATAATCGCTTACGTAATTTAGGAGCGTTTAGTATTGAAAATACTTTGACTGAGCTTGGCGAGGAAATGGCACATCTATCTCTCCATCCTAGTCTCGCTCGAATGCTTGTAAAATCACGTGAATACAGCGAAGACGTGCATCGCTATATGGCAATTGGTGCTGTTGTGCAACAAGTTGGTGGTGTTGGTATGCGCATGAAAGACAAAGAATCATGGCGTCAACTTTCAAAGGACAAGAATGCTGATTTTCTTCGCGATCTAGATGTTTTCTTGCGAGCGCGAACAATGAGCGATAGTGAGCGTGATAAGTTTAACATTGTTGATCAGCGAATTGATAAGGTTGAAAAACAGCTCAGTACTATTTTGCGACGTGAAGATTTGGATGATATGCAAGAAGACCGACTTGCTACCGAGATTGAACGACAGCAAATGTTAGAGTGCATTGTTGCTGGGTCTGAAGAGCTTTATTTCCATCGCAACCAGGTAACCTACAAGGACATGAATCGTCGTCAGAATCGTCGTATGACACCGAATAGTTCTGTGAAAACGACACGTATGATTGCTGGTCAGCCGTGGAACCAGGAAGAGATGCGACCAAAGACCATGGTGGTTAATCCGGGGCGTCGTATCAAAAATGCTATTAGCGTTGATGCGGAATTGTTAAAGCGATCCGCACCAGAGCGTTGTTCATATCGAGATGTCGATTTTGCACTCGAAGAAGATGGCTCGATCGTCGTATTGCGTGAGTTACTGTTTGACGGTCAGCCAACTCGTGATTTAAGTAAGGCGCCTCTACAAGAATCAACCCCAGAGCTGCGACAATTTGTGATCAATGGTCTATTCCAAGAAGTACTTCGTAATGAAGATGCACTTCCTGAAAGCTTAAAAGCATTTCGCGATGAAGTTGTTGCCCTCCGTAAATATGAACATCGGTCGTTAGAGCCAATTGGCGTAGAAGATATTTTGACAGACATTCAATTAGAAATCGATCAAATTATTCCCGAAGATGCCTGGACGCTTGAGGAAATTATGCAGCATGCAGATGCGAATTTTATTCGTGGATTCATGACTAATGAACAGCGTCGTCAGATCGAAGACTCATCGCCAAGCCGGATTGTTGTTACGGGTAATGATGGTAGAAAGATTGATGTTACAGTCGAGTACCAAAATCATGATGCCGAAATTATCGTAAAGGATTACGACGATGTGCGTAATCTACCGCCATTTATTCCCGAACTTGATGGCCGAATGGTTATGGTAAAAGTTGAAAGCTCTGGTAAAGTAGAGAGCTTACAGGTTGTAACGAGTGGTAAATATGCTGGCAGCCGTGAACAGCGCCGTGGTGGTCGTGTTCTTTCAGCCATGGGCTATGCTCCTCAGCAACATATGCAGCAATCCACTCGGCTCAATAACAATACACGACAATTCAACACGCGTAACAAATAAATTCCAATTGAAAAGTCGGTCTGTTCC
>DASVHL010000051.1:0-1940 GCA_036382575.1 Saccharimonadales bacterium (SeqCode)
AGTTAGGACTTGGCCTTAACGCGACTTATGCATTTTTCAATGTAGTCCATGACGGCCGCTTTTGCGGTTTCCATTATGATTCCGACCAGATGGTGGTGCTGAGTAAACCCATTAACACCCCTCAAGGTTGCATCGCATCTAGCCTCAAGAGTTATGTTATTAAAGATACTTCCAAATGATTCGGTATACTCAGTTTTACGTTCACCAGACTTGAACGACCGGTAAACTTTTTCATAGTTAGCAGCAAATGAGCTGACTTCATGCCTTAAAGCATTCTCAGCCTCGTCCTTTGACGCACCTGTTCCCTTAGGAAGACCATGGACATGGACCGTGATATCAACCTTGCCGTAAACTTTATCGTTCTCAAGCTTAGCTGTAATCTTCATACATGCTCCAATCCATTCACCGAGCGACATGCCCTACTTGTGTATTTGACACAAAGTGAATACGCTAGCGACAAATTATTATCGATACCGGATTCACTTCATGCTGTTTTCTTGTCAAAGGTCTTGCCATCATTTGTCATAAGGCAATTATACTATATTATCATACTTGTGTTTATTTGTCAATCGACGTCTCTGTCATAACTTTGGTACAATAGATATATGCATACTGTATCTCGTCTTATTGAACAATTTTCTCCTAGCAACTATCAGTTATCTTTACACCTCGAACGCGAAGCGCGAACCTTTGAGGGTATCGTCACTATCCATGGTGCATCAACACCTGGCGCAGAAATGATCACCATTCATGCTAAAGATCTTGAAATTAAGTCAGTCACATTGGATGGCAAAACCGCCTCGTGGACAGCTGGCGAAAACGACGAACTTGCCATTAGCCATCCCAACATTACTGCTGGCGAACACATCGTCGTCATTGATTTTGCTGGTAAAATTACCGATGCCATGCACGGTCTTTATCCTTGCTACTATGACCATGGGGGTGTCAAAAAGGAATTACTTGCGACCCAATTCGAAAGTCATCATGCCCGCGAGGTGTTTCCATGTATTGATGAGCCTGAAGCAAAGGCTACATTTGACGTTACCTTAACGACCGAACAAGACATTACCGTCCTAGGTAACATGCCGGTTCGACAGCAAAGCATCGAGAATAACCAACTAGTGACGACTTTCGACACGACTCCACGCATGAGCACGTACCTTCTCGCCTGGGTAACCGGTGAGCTGCATCGCAAAACCGCCACAACAATAAATGGTGTCGAAGTAAATGTCTGGGCAACGCCAGCACAAACACCAGAGAGCCTTGATTTCGCACTTGATATTGCCACCCGAACGATTGATTTCTTTGATGAATATTTTGATACCAAATATCCTCTGCCAAAATCTGATCACGTCGCCCTCCCTGATTTTAGTAGTGGAGCCATGGAAAACTGGGGACTTATTACTTACCGCGAAGTAGCCTTACTAGCCGATCCGGCAACTTCAAGCATCGATAGTAAACACTACATTGCCGAAGTTGTCGCCCACGAGCTTTCACACCAGTGGTTCGGTAACCTTGTCACTATGAAGTGGTGGAACAATCTATGGCTAAACGAGAGTTTTGCTACACTCATGTCATACATTGCTGTTGATCATCTCCACCCGGAATGGAACGTATGGCTCGACTTCGCCACGCTTGAAAGTATTATGGCCCTGCGCCGCGATGCAATTGATGGCGTTCAGGCAGTCCAGGTCGACGTTAATCATCCCGATGAGATCAGTACATTATTTGACGGGGCTATCGTCTACGCCAAGGGCGCACGTCTGCTTCGTATGCTTCAACAATACATTGGCCACGACGCTTTCCAAGCTGGCCTAAAAGACTACTTTGCGGCACATGCCTACCGTAACACTGAAGCAGATGACCTATGGCAGGCGCTCGGTAAAGCAAGCGACAAAGATATCAGTCATTTTATGACTACATGGATTTCACAGCCAGGC
>DASVHL010000052.1:0-3042 GCA_036382575.1 Saccharimonadales bacterium (SeqCode)
GAGGGGCCGCGCCGAAGTAACCACCTGGTTGAGCATTGGCAGGTACCGTAATGACTACTTCAATATTTTTTGCCTGACCAGCAGGAATTGTCACATTCTTCAGCGGTGTCATGAAACGTTTCAAACTGTGGGTTGGGGCAAACTTATCAGCATCAAGGATAAGTGCTGGAGTACCGCGCTCGTCACCTGCTACAAAGTCGTTCTCGATAGGACTAACGGTGATCGGAGCATCCGTTAAGTTAGTGACGGTTGTTTTAACCGTTTTAGATTCGCCAGGTTTAATTTCGACATCGGTTCGTACCGGTGATACCTTTAACGTATTCGCCGTGTTAGTGGCCGCAGAGGCACTAGAGCCCGCGAACAATACAACTACTACAGCAAGCATGACTATCATTGCAACGACCAGACGGACGTTCGCTTGAACGCGCTTTGCTACCAACATACCTAATTTCCCCTTTACGTAATTACTTCCCATCATAACAGATACGCTAATGTTTGCAAGCGTAAATAACAAACTCTACCGCTACCTGATAGTCAACTATGGAGTACCTGCTCAACACAATACGTCTAGTATCCAGTTAAGGATGTAAATACGTCGATTGCATTATTGGTATCACCCGCCACAAGATTGGTCGCGGTAGATGAGTAAACTACCGTTGTACCATTAGCAGTGATATAAGGAATGCCAGAATTGCCGTCACCAGCTATACCACTGCTGTTCTTTGACGCTAACTGAGTTGTACCTGAATGTATGTCTCGTATATAAATATGTGCGCCTGAATTACCAGTTAGCCCAGAGTCAGTAGCCGCAAAAACCCCTAGACCCGTATCACTAAGCTGAATACATGGAAATGCAGCATTCGCAAATGCTCCGCAAACAGCTGTATTCGTTGACGCATTAGAGGTGCTTATTGGTCCTAAATGATACGTATCATTCACACGGTCGTATATATATGGGCGAAATATTTTATATCCATATGTAACCGATACAGTAGGGTCGAGATTTGTTGACTCAGTCATAAAACCTACGTAATCACCGTTGCAAGATATCGTAGGCACGCTTGCTCCATAGTTGCCTGTAAGATTTAGATTCGTAAACTTATCGGAAACACCACGGCGGTCTAAAAGATATACACTAGTACGACTAGTTGTATCACCTGCGATAAGACCATTTCCACCTCCAGCTCCCGGATACTGAAATGCAATCAATGATCCGTCACAACTCATTGATCCTCTAGGCGGCCAATCTGGCGTTGTAGTGCCAACAGTTCCATCCACTTTGCGATCAAGAATGGATAGGCTAGCGTCTGCTCTATCTAGCATATATAGGTGATGGCTCCCATTTGTAGAGTCAGGGTGAAGATTTGAAGCATTAGATGTAAATGCCACGAAACGTCCATCTGAACTTACTCCAATAGCTTCGTTAAATGTTCCGTTAGACATAGTGCCACTCAAGCTCTGTGTAACTAAAGCTGTGGTTGAAGTCGCTGTATCGCGTAAATACAGCTGATCAGCAGTAGTGGAAATAGTCCTGCCGTCAATAAGGTTTGATGCTTGAGAACGAAAAACTATATATCTACCTGTAGCGCTAATTTTTTGAACATTTTCATAGTTTGTGTTATTTGAAACTACACCTGCCGTCGATGCACTAACGCGCACAATTGTCCCTGTCTCTAGATTACGTGCAAATATACCCGCACCTCCCGTCGGCATTATATTACTTGCACTTGACATAAAAGCGACCATTTTACCATTCGCAGATATAAATGGCTGACCGGAGCCTAAGGTAGCCTGAGCGCCTGTAGACCTAAGACTTACTCGTTGATTAACACCTGGCACAACCGCAGAAGCAATGTTGTCAAGATTAAGAAATCCAACCGCGATTAACACCGCGCTCATAATAATACCAATTTGCTTTATGTATTTTCGCATTCCCACCCCCGCATTAATAGTGATCTAAGAATATCATAGTGCTTATGTTTTAATCAAAAATTTAGAGACCCGCCGCTGCTTATCGACAATTCCGTCTTAAATAAAATAATATCCTCAATTGAGGATATTATTTTATTCATCTAGAAGTTGTCTAGAATTTACCAGTTGCGATCAGACTAAGATCGGCTGAGTAGTTACCAGCTGGAGTCTGGTTACTTGCACTTGCACCGAATGTAAGTGCCATGTTGCGGTTATTAGCTGGTTTGCTGTCAGTATCAAGGATTGGATCACCGTAGGTGCTTGTGACCCCTGTGCCATCACCCGTTACCCAGTTCAAGGCGAATGTAGAAGCGTTATAGCCAGAAGCTGGAAAGGCACGGATTGTACCATTTGTCGCATCTACAACATCGGCTGCAGTTTTGACACCAAACTTTGCGTCGCCGCTAGCAATACCGGTCTGCAAAGCAGGCTTGATAAAGCAACCACCAGTATTACTTGAGTTAATCAGACCACCACAACCTACTGCACTACTCTTAAGGCTAATTACCGCACCGCTAACAGCATTGGTAGAAATCTGAGTGTTGATTGTACCCGTATAGACAGCTAGTGAGTTCAGAGATATAACACCACCAACATCTTGGCCGAGTCTAAGGGTTGGTGCACCAAGCGTTCCAGTACAGTTAGGATCAATCGTGTCTTTTGACACACAGAAGAGCATGCTTTCTAGGACTGCGCCCGAGACACCAATAGTTGGCGTAATCGACAAAGCTACTCCGCCATCATCAAAGTGCGCACCAGGAGTTTCTGACTCATAAGCAGCGGCGCCTGTACCGTTAGTATAGGTGAGAATACGTGCATATACCGTACCTGCACTAGTTGGATTCTTGACACCAGTCAAGATGACTGAGGTGGCAACATCTTCTGTCATAGAGCCGGTTACCATAACCTTATTATCTTCAGCAGTCGCCAGCGTACCAAGCGTAAAACCACCAGAAGCGGTCGCAGTACTTGCATCAAATCCAGCTGGAGCGGTACATTCCTCACCTAGCACCGGACTATTTTGACAAAAATCGACAACTACAGCACCAGCATCCTGAGTGGGCGTAAAGT
>DASVHL010000053.1:0-1890 GCA_036382575.1 Saccharimonadales bacterium (SeqCode)
GGAGAGGATTTAGCCCTAGCGCATTCTGCACCTTTGAATATGGTGCGATGATCGGCAAGTCCGTAACATTCTTTTGCGCATCAAGGTATTTTTGATCAAGTAAAAACGGCGCCGTAATCGAGCTATCAAGATAAAACCAGCCTTCGTTAATATTTGGCTGCATTGAATATGGTGAACGATTCTGATCTTTATCTGTGAACTCTTCTTTTCCATCTTTCATCAGAACTGCCGTACCGTCCATCTGGTTTGGCGATAGATCAAACTGCCGTATCGGATGATATGAAGCGGCTGTTTTTTCAATCTTTTCGCGAAGTGTTGGCTGCGTTAATCGATACTCTGCAATAGCCTGCTGTGCAGCTGGTGACGAAATATCAAGATATGTCTGATCGTCGTAACCACTTGCCTGCACTGGTTTGGTTTCAGTTGCTGCATCGTAATCAATACCAAGCCTCTTTGCCTCGGCCTTTTTATCTGCCACCAGTTTGTTATAGATCTCGGTAGCACGAACTTTTACATCAGGAGAATCAGGAATAGCAAGGCTGTCAAACGACTGCGCCCGAACGATGTAACGATCTGATAACCCTCCCGTTGTAAATCGCGTGGCGCTATCAAATACGCCACCAGCAACAAAGATGGCAAAAGTTAAAATACCAAACAGCAAACTGGCAGTAATGATCGTGACTGTCGTACGAATTTTACGCGTACGTAGTTTTGTTACCGCCAAAATGGCGGCGTCACTTATTCGAATCATACGACGACTCCATCTTTTAGTTGAATAACTCGATCAGCCTTGGCGGCGATATTTGCATCGTGCGTTACAACAACAATAGTCGTCCCAAACTCTTTGCGGATCGCTTCGAACAATTCGATAATAGCTGCACCATTTGTGCTGTCCAGATTGCCAGTTGGTTCATCTGCTAATAAAATCTTGGGATTGTTAAGTAGCGCCCTGGCAACCGCCGCGCGCTGCATTTGCCCACCTGATAACTCACGTGGCAAATGCTCGAGACGATCCTCTAGTCCAACCGCGTGTGCAAGTTTATCAATTTGCTTGTGACGATCAGCCCGACGAGTTCGGGCGAACATGCCAGGTACCTCGAGATTTGTCCGCACCTTTAAAAATGGCTGCAAATAAAAGAACTGGAATACAAATCCAATCGTCTGTCCGCGAAAACGTGATAATTTGCGGTCGCTCATTTTTGTAAGCAACGTGTCATCAACCGTAATCGTACCACTGGTCGGTTTATCAAGTCCGCCAATTAACTGTAACAAGGTGCTTTTACCGCTACCGCTGGCGCCCGTCAACGCAACAAACTCACCTTCATGAATCGTTACTGAAGCGTCATGCAGAGCATCAACTTTTTGACGACCAACTTTGTACTGCTTTTTAAGATTTTTCGCCTGAATAATCACCCGGCCAGTCGGCTGGTATTTAGGCCGCTTGTGGATACGGCCAGCATAATCGCGTAAACTGCGTGCGGCAGCGACAATGTCATCATCAAATAGTGCAATAAATGCTTGAATGTCAGCGTCAGATACAATGCGAGGTTCGCCCATTACCATTCATCATAGCATAAACATGAGCGGAATATAGGCTGAAAAACTACTGTTTTGTCACCTTGACCATGGCATGGCGAATTGGCTGACCGTTCAAGGTATAGCCTGCCTGTAATTCTTCGGCGATGACTTCTTTATCACCTTCAGCTTCATCATCAAATTGAATCGCTTCATGTAGATCCGGGTTAAAATCAGAGCCAGCTGCTGCATCGATGCGCTTTAGATTAAGGCCCTCAAGTGTTTTTTCTAGATTCTTTACCAACCCTGAGATACCTTGGACCCATTTATTATCCTTGAGTTCTTCCGGAGTATAGGTCACGGCACGCTCAATAT
>DASVHL010000054.1:0-21004 GCA_036382575.1 Saccharimonadales bacterium (SeqCode)
CGATTAGAATCAAGATTGATCGGTAAGCATTAGGTTTGCTAAAAAATTCCTGAGTTTCTGTAATAATTGCGTCAAACATCATGCCTAGTTTACCATTTTGGGTGGTGTAATGCGACCAACTACATGGTGTATTATTTTCCCTGTCATTTGCTGTTGTAAAAGCATAAGCGCCGCTCTATAATGATCAGTAAAGTAGTGGGAATAAGAAGGAGCGTTCAAGCGAAAGCTTGTAGACAGAGGGTATGAATATACTGATGCTCGGGTGGGAGCTTCCGCCACATAACAGCGGTGGATTAGGTGTTGCATGTTATTACATGTCCAAGGCCTTAGCTTTGCAGGGCGCAAAAATCGACTTCGTTGTTCCCTATCAGGCGCATCATCCTGAATCTGAATTTATGACAATTCACGCGGCCACTCCCCTTGGCCCGTTACACCGCAATGGCCTGATGGGGTCATATGATAGTAAATATCTGCAGCAAATTGGCCTTAAAGAAGCCGATAGTCGCAACCTTACAGATATGCGCGGTGTTCAAAAGCGTTATGTCGAGTTTGTTGAAGAGATGGTTAAAGATACCCAGCCTGATGCTATCCATGCTCATGATTGGCTGACTATGGAGGCTGGTATGCGCGCCAAAGAACTGACCGATGCGCCGTTAATTGTGCACGTTCACGCGACTGAATTCGACCGTTCGGGTGAAGCGTTTGGCAACCCTATCGTTCACGAAATTGAATACCAGGGATTAATGATGGCTGACCGCATCATAGCCGTCAGCAATATTACTAAGGGTATTATTATTAAAAAATACGGTATACCTGCTGACAAAATTGAAGTTGTTCATAATGCTATCGATGTTGCCAGTATGGGTGAGTATGGTTATGACCGCCGCACATATAAATACCTTGAATCGTTAAAAGACGAAGGGTATACAGTGATTGCAACCGTGACTCGCTTCACGATTCAAAAAGGTTTAACGCATTTCGTCCGGGCTGCAGCGCGTGCCAGTGAAAAGCATCACAAGCTGATCTTTCTGCTAGCTGGTGATGGTGAGCAGCGTGATGAATTAATGCGTCTGAGCGCCGAGCTAGGCATTGCCGACAAAGTATTCTTTACGGGATTTGTTCGCGGCAAACAGTGGCGTGATGCGTATAACGTTGCTGATATCTTTGTCATGAGCTCTGTCAGTGAGCCGTTTGGCCTAACCGCACTAGAGGCTGCACACCATGACGCAGCCCTGATCGTTTCACGACAATCTGGCGTTGGCGAAGTGTTACATAGCATCTTTCGTTATGATTTTTGGGATGTTGATGCTTTGGCTGATCAAATTGTTGGTATCGCGACTTCACCTGCCCTTGCGCACGACCTAAAGGCTAACATCAAGCACGAGTATGCACGTATTTCGTGGTCTGATGTTGCCCATCAGTGCCTAAAGATCTATGGCCGCATGAAAACGGGAGTGATCGTCTGATGAGCAAGCGCGGCATAACTCTTTACCTTCACGTCCACCAGCCGCTGCGCGTGCGCCAGTATAGTATTTTCGATACGGCTGAAAACCATGATTATTTTGATGAATCTGACACGACAAGTGATCGTAACAATGAAAAGATCCTTCGCAAGGTAGCTGATAAATCATACCGTCCGATGAATGAGCTGCTAGAAAAGCTGCTTCACCGTCACCCTGAATTCAAGGTCTCACTGAGTATCACCGGCACCTTTATCGAACAGGCTGAGCAATGGGCACCAGATGTCTTAGATAGCTTTAAACGACTGGTTGCAACCGGTCAGGTAGAGATTGTGGCTGAAACCTACTATCATTCACTTGCGTTCTTTTATAGCCGTAATGAATTTGAGCGACAGGTTGATATGCACCGCGACAAAATTCGAGAGCTATTCGGCGTTGAAACAAACGTCTTCCGTAACACGGAGCTGTCATACAACGACGAGTTGGCTAAATGGGCTGATGGCTATGGATTCAAGGGTATCTTGGCTGAAGGCTGGGATCCTATTCTCGAATGGCGTAGTCCTAACTATGTCTACCGACCACCGAACACACAGAATATCGGACTATTGCTGAAAAATTATCGCCTCAGTGATGACTTGGCGTTCCGTTTTAGTAACAAAGCCTGGTCGCAGTGGCCATTAACTGCTGATACCTATAGCGAATGGACAAACGCCTCGATTACTGATAGCCCACTGGTTAACTTATTTATGGACTATGAAACCTTCGGTGAACACCAATGGGCAGATACGGGTATCTTTGAGTTCTTTGAGGGCTTTGTGGGCAAATGGCTTGATAACCCAGATAACACATTCTACACCGTATCAGAGGCTATTGCTCAGCATCAGCCAATTGGCGAATTAAGCATGCCACACACTGTCACTTGGGCAGACAGCGAACGTGATCTGACCGCCTGGTTAGGTAATAATATGCAACAGGAGGCATTGCGTCATTTGTATGACCTAGAAGATCAAATTATGCGCACGAATGACGAGACATTGATTAATGACTGGCGCAAATTGCAGACATCCGACCACGTCTATTATATGTGTACCAAATGGTTTACCGACGGTGATGTGCACGCGTACTTTAGCCCGTATGACTCACCGTATGATGCTTTTTTGTATTTTATGAATGCACTGCGTGATGTTCGCTATCGATTAATGGAATATCATCGCCACGGAGGTCTTCGTGGGTAGGCCAATCGTCCTAAGTAATGGTGAGCTGCATGTCGGCATTAATAACTTTGGGCTAGTGCATGACTTTTATTTCCCATACGTTGGGCTAGAGAACCACGCAGCAGGCGATCGTTTGCGTCATCGGGTTGGCGTCTGGATTGACGGCGCTATCAGTTGGCTGGATGACGGTGATTGGCAATTATCATTCACCTACCCACATCATTCATTGATTGGTCATACGACTGCCAAAAATGAACGTATTGGTGTGATTATTGAATTTGATGATGCGGTTGATGCTAACGTCAGTGTGTTTATGCGTAATATCCACGTGATTAATTTATGGAATCAAGATCGTGAAATCCGACTGTTCATGCACCAAGCCTTTGTGATTGGTGATGCACGCAGTAATACTGACACAGCCCAGTACTTGCCTGATAGCGATGCTATTTTGCATTATCGTGGTCGACGTGCCTTTATTGTTTCCGGCACGAGCGACGGCGCGCCATTTGATCAGCATACAGTTGGCCTGTTTGGCATCGAAGGCTACGAAGGTTCGTACCGTGATGCTGACGACGGCAACCTAACTGGGGCTAATGTCGAACATGGCCGCGTAGATTCTGCTCTTCGATTTGCGCTCAACGTCCCTGCGCTTAGTTCGGCACGCGTCCATTATTGGATTGCAGCGGGTACCTCAATGCGTGAAGCACTCTATGTTCATAAGCAAATTCGTGAAGATGGTATTCAGACTCGTTTACATAAAACAGCTGGTTGGTGGCACGAATGGCTCGCACCAGCCCTACACGTATCTGAAAAGATTGATCCTGCGCACCGTGAAAACTTTCTGCGTAGCGTCATGATTATTAAATCACAGATTGATAACCGCGGTGCCGTGATCGCAAGTACCGATAGTTCGATGCTGAATTATTCGCGCGATGCATATGCATACTGCTGGCCACGTGATGGCGCCTATGTGCTGTGGCCACTGATTCGTATGGGGTATGAAGATGAACCACGACGCTTCTTTGACTTTTGTCGCCGTGGACTGCATCCAAATGGCTATTTGATGCATAAGTACCGCGCAGACGGTGCACTGGGCAGCAGCTGGCACCCATACACGCATGACGGTGTTTATGCACCACCTATTCAGGAAGATGAAACAGCCTTGACTCTATTTGTCTTTGCGCAGTTCTATCAAATGCACCCTAGTCCACGTTTACTGCATGATTTCTATGAACCAATGGTCAAGCCTATGGCTGATTTCATGGCGGGATATATCGATGAGACAACTGGCCTACCAAAGCCATCATATGATCTATGGGAAGAGGTATTTTTAACGACGACATACACGACATCTGTCGTATATGCTTCACTGCTCGCGGCCGCAGAATTAGCGGAGATCGCTCATGATTCAGACAACGCCGTCAAGTGGCGATCAGCCGCTGATGATATCTCAACAGCTGCACACAAACATTTATTCAATCAAAACCGACAATCATTCTACAAAGGCATTATTGTTAAAGATGGTCAGATCGAGCGTAACGAGACGATTGATATGTCAAGTATCTTTGGCGCCTTTATGTTCGGTTTGTTCCCCGTCGGAAGCGACCAGCTGACCGCTGCTGTTAACACGCTTGCGACTACCTTTGACAGCAATAATCCTTCAGTTGGTTTACCTCGCTACGAGAATGACAATTACCGACGCACTGACGACAGTGTCACAGGCAACTGGTGGATTATTACATCACTCTGGATGGCACAGTACCACCTAGAAACCGATGAGCGTGATAAAGCTGTCCAAATCCTCAACTGGGTACTCGACCACACCAGCAGCACTGGCATCATGTCGGAACAAATCAATCCGCACGATCATTCGTTTGTGTCGGTCGCTCCACTTACCTGGAGTCATGCCGAGTACGTTGCATCATTACTTGATATGATTACTGAGAAAAAATAATATGAAACAGCATATTATTCACAAAGGCAAAGCAAAACTTCAACAGCTTGTGCCTGCCAAGGTGATGCAGTCACGTCTACGTAAACGAGTATTCCAACAGTTCGCAGTAAAGCTAGGTCTGGTGTATTTTGGCTATGTTGATCAACGGGATGATGAGCATAGTTTGGTGCGCGGCGTAACCGTATCTACAAAGCACCGCGACAACCACTACTGTATCGGATCGTTTGATGGTTATGACGTAACGGTAGTCGAACGCGTCGATACACTTCACTTTCCTGGTAAAGAGTCGAGGACACACAATTGGACCGTTATGACGTTCGACTTGCATCGTAATCATGACATTCCACATGTCTTTATGGGACTAGCGACGCGCCACGACACATTCCATGCACATTTATTAACCAAACTCGCGCATTTTGCCAAGATTCATGTCGGCGTTTTAGGTCAGTATGAGCCGGGATTTACTAATCATTACGAATTATTCGCCAAACCGGAACAGGCGCTGACAATCGAACGGCTATTCAATCCTGCCGTCGCTAAAACAATCGCCAGTAGTTTTGGCCACTTTATGTTAGAGATTGACGACGGAACCCTGTATGTGTACGCCGAAGGCCAACGGCCAACCATGACACTACTAGAAAAAATGCTGCAGTGTGGCATTTGGATGGCGCACGTTGCCGATGATTTTGAAGACAATGCGCTCGATGAAGCGCAGTAAATAGTGGGTGTATTTACCACCAGTACATAAGTGAGAAAATAGCGTCAAATGCATCTCTGAATGTTTCACGTCGTCCGTTTAGGGCAGCGAGTAGAAACATTAAGCCGCAAATGGCGGCTGGAACGATAACTGTTGCAATAATAAATCCATCATGCCCAACATAACGCCAGACAGCGACGATCCCCAGCATAACGAGCCCAGATAAAATGCCTGCAATTATTGTCAGTGGCCAGCTGCGTTTGTAGCGGCGAATCCGTTCTTTTTGTCTGTATTCATGATCTAACATATTAGAAATAGTACCATACTGCCTATATACATATATCAAGAAAAACGCCACGTCCTTTCGGAGTGGCATCATTCTATGGTACAGGGGGCAAGATTCGAACTTGCGAAGGCATATGCCGACAGATTTACAGTCTGTTGTGTTTGACCGCTTCACT
This sequence comes from Saccharimonadales bacterium (SeqCode), assembly GCA_036382575.1. Lineage (GTDB taxonomy): Bacteria > Patescibacteriota > Saccharimonadia > Saccharimonadales > Saccharimonadaceae > UBA6022. The sequence continues at coordinate 5,787 of DASVHL010000054.1, forward strand.
ACCCCTGCGCACGTACTTTAAGATATGGAGCCGCTTTACGGATTCGAACCGTAGACCTGCTGTTTACAAAACAGCTGCTCTAACCAGCTGAGCTAAAGCGGCATCACATCTCAAAGTACAGATATAAGTGTACCGAATAACTGTAATCATTTCAAGTGTAAAAAGGTGCATATAACGTATCTAGCTATACGTAGCTTGCATATGAGTAACATATATTGTAATATATGTTAAATATCTAATGGAGATACTCTATGGCACGACGCGCAAATACAAATGCATTCGAACAAGCAAAAATTAATCACGACAAAGTTATTAACAAAACCCCTATTGGTCGCACTGCACTTATTAATTCGATCGACAGTCTTACAGAGACTGGCGATGATGCTGTTAAAAATGGCACGATCACTATTCAGCACTATGCAGAAACGATGCAAAGTGTCCTCACGCCAATCGATAGTGAAGAATACACCAAGCCACCACTTCGTGAAGCAACATTTAGTGAATACGCTGGTAAGTTAGCCGTATTTAACATGATTAACAGCGCTAATATTCCCGAGGAAGCACCTGCCGCACCGACTGACACATCTAAAATTGACACCGCAAAGCGCAAAGCCTAGCAAACCTTACAGATTGAATCACTATGAATAGTCATCGTACAATTGCGTCATTTCGTATCGATTCAGTCAAAGACCAGCCGCTCCCATCGCACTTCGAGGGGTTACCTTTTAGTAGTGAGCAAATCAATGAGCTATTAGAAAACTGCCCGGCAATTCTTGTTAGTCCTGAGGCTATTCAAGATAGCTTACCTTTTAGTTCCGATGAATCTGCAGACCCTTATAATTATCAGTTGCGACAACCGTCATCCGAGCACCGTCGATCATTTGAGATTGTACCCACTGAACCAGGACAGACGTGGACTGACGAGTATGGTAATGAGTACAGTGCGTTGACACTAAAAGGAAACAACTTTTCGAACCCGAGTATCCTCGAGCATCCGACTGCATCCGAGGGGTTTATTGCCTACGGTCTGCAAGAAAGCAGTATTATTGGCCGGGTTATGCGTGCTTCGCAGTTACTGAGATCTCGGCATATTACTACGGAACATACAATTGGCTTAGCTGAGCCAAAACAATATCCATGGCCCCTGATCGATTCTATGACGAACGCCCATGAGCTTATTCCTCTAAAGGAGTATAAACGAAGAATCGTCACTCAATACTGGGAAGACTTACCTGACAGCATGCGCACACCAGCGGAATTAGCAGAGTTATACAGAAAATTCGAGGACATGACCTTTTATGTCTCTTTACGAGCGACTGATACGGCTTATCGCCTGCATGATATGCAAAATGAGCAGACCCGGCGCAATGTATATAATCAGATAGATCAACAGCACCTTTTGCCAGAAGGAGCTGATTCACTTGATCCTACTAATCCTAATGATATAGATCGCTATTTAGAGCATGTTTTCTGCCCTCGAGCTGGTCGCAACTATGCACGCCTACATACAGACATGACACATGGGTTTGCCCATGGGCTTAATATGTCTGCGCTTGGCAGTATTGTTGATTTAGATAGTATCAGCGGCGCCCCATTAGGGTTTGATGATAAGGAAATTACTGACAAGGATCGTGCTAAAGATATTGCGGACGTAATGTCTGCAATTAGCACAATGCAGTATTTTAGGGCGCCTACTGGCTGTGTGCATTTCATGCATAGTTACATTAATGAAACGATAGCGCAGCACTCAAGTCTGGATTCTGCACTTGATCAACTAACGAGCGTACTTGATATCTTGCATAAAGACGTGCAGTCACGGGACAGGCTGAACGAAAGAGACTATACGAACATTGCTATTGCCTATGCTTATGACTATTTTTATCAACTTGTCGAGACTGCTCTTCCAGAGGGTCAGATCGATAAGCTACAGACAGAGATTCGGTCATACCTACGTGATGCTATTTCAAATCCCGAGATTACAGCAGCTATCCACGAAGAGTTCAATGCTAATAGTCAAACATACGTCGACGAATTGATCGATGAGCATACGAATGAAATATCAACAGCAGTCTATGAAGGCGGCAGATTCGACATTCTTGAAGCCATCCAACAGACATATAGTCGCCCATCATCACATGTAGGCTCCTTAATGATCGAGCAGACATTGTTGACGTACTATAATGAAATTACTCGTCATATTATTGCAGCAAGAACACAGCAAAAATCTCAAGAAACTGATGAAAATATACCTTCAGATGTTGCGCATCGTGTAGCGCAATTACATATTCTGCGTCAGTATAACGACGAACTGCGGCCGATCGCAGAAGCTAAGGTTGCAGAACTCATCCCGTTACTTGAGGATCGGTTAATTGCCGCGACTAATTTTACAGTTTCAAAATCGTTACTTCCGGATTATCCATCGTTTGCTAATATGGGGCTTAGTGAATCACATTTATGGCTATGCACAGACCAAGTGCCGTTGACGGCGGCAGTTAGTTGTATCGAATCATCAAACTTACACCTGGAGATCGATCAGTTGCTGCTATCTGATGACGTTGACAATACTGTAATCATCCCCGCTTTTACTCCTGGCGTGGTTATAGATGAAATTATAAGTGACTCCCTATTTGACGGGTGGACACATGTCGACAATGAGGATGAATCGGTGCTATTAGTTAGCCTGGATAAACAACCGTCATATATGCTCACCAGAGAAACAAATAGTCAAGGTGAGCAATATCTTACATTACAGTTACCTAAAGACGCCTATGAAGCTCTGGCTGCTGGCAAGATATCATTAAGACAGCTTCTGCCAGCTGACGTACAGCCAACACTATTTTGATAAGCGGTACTAATATCAGAGTCTGCTAATACTACTATTCTAATTCCCTTTGTCTTAATTCGAATGCCAAGCGTCCCAAGATAAGATCAATATCGTGCTGTGCGCGTGGACTGTTTTCGAATTCATTCTCGCGACGCGCTAGCCAGTGTTCGCGTAGGTCACGGAGTGCCTGGGTATTTGGATAATAATTTTTATCACCAAAGTCACGTGAATGTTGCAAATCACCGTATAGGCTAGCATGCCCCTGTTCAATTACCGGTAGAGTTTCCGTTTGTTGTTCCATTCCATTACCTCAATCTTACGTTTGAATCATTTCTTGAAATTGTGCACATGTATTGCCTAGCGAAGCTATTGTCGCGGAGATAAGCGTTTTGCTTGATCCCCGGGGATTTTGCTATACGCTAGTATGCCATTAGTGTACACCCATACATATAAATAGCAAACAGTTAGTGCCCTCACATCTACTTTCTCTTGGCATAACAGGGCTAATTTGCTACAATTAACCGAGGTACGCCGCGATAGCTCAGTTGGTAGAGCGCATCCATGGTAAGGATGAGGTCCTGGGTTCAAATCCCAGTCGTGGCTCCATTTTAGTGTTCAACCCTAGTAATTATCCTAATTTAATGCTAGAATAAATAAGATTGAAATAACAAACTTAAGTGAGTAAGTAATGGCAAAGAAGAATACAAAGCGCAAATTGGTAGGACTCGTGAGTGATCTAACAGGTCACCGCACGTACTACACAACCAAAAACGTACAGAATACGACTGAAAAAATCGTTTTAAAGAAATACGATCCAATTGCTCGTACTCATGCTACCTACACCGAGACAAAAAAGAACCTCGGTCGTAACGAAATTAAGCCTCGTAAGAGCTAATCGTTACAAGCCAAAATCCCCCAGCAGGGTCTGGGGGATTTTTTTATGCATTAATTATATGACAAGAACAAAGCCCCAGAGATTTCTCTCATGGGGCTCGTTCGTCATTTATGTTTGGAAGGCGGTTATTCGGCCAGCTGAGGATCACCCCACTGCCCTTTGTGCAAGGACCAGGCCATGTTCTCTTGATAGAGCCAATCCTCAGTGACACTGTCGTCAATCGTAGCGAAGTATAGCTGAAGCTCCAGGCGCTCGGCGCGGGTCAGTGGCGGATCGAGTTGCTCAATGGCAAGTGCATGTTCCTGAAGCGTAAACGTCTGGTCTCGAACGGGGTCAAAACCGTTGATGATGGCCTGGCGGAATTGCCGGGCCTCTTCTTGTTCCTCGGCTATAAACGCATCTCTGAGATCTTTATCCATCTCATCAATGAAGGCATCGTAGGCCTCTTGTTGAGCGTACAGTTCGACCTCATGATCATTGAGACCTTCGGCGATTGCCTGGCGCTCGGAAATGCAAGGACGTACCATGGCTACACCTTCCAAATTGTGAAATTACGAACGTGATGTATATTATATCAAATCTTAGGCAAAATGTCAATGTTACATGACAACGCGGCGAACTTGTCGAACACGTTTAGGCTGTCCTTGAGGGATGATCATTTTAGCAGCTTTTTCGCGAAGTTCTACAGATAGTTCAGACTGGCCGGTGCGGTCGTAGGCGTCAGCGAGGATGTTAAGGGTCTGAGGGATTGGATCAAGTTCAACGGCGCGTTCAAGAGAATCAATCATCTTTTTGTTGTGACCAAGCTTTTCTTGTACCTTGGCATAGGCAATATAGCGGGCAGACAGGTTATCTTCCATGGCAATCGCCTGTTCAAAGGCTAGCGCAGCCTTTTCGTAGTACTTTGTTTCGTAGTAGATCAAACCCACGTTATGGAGGCTGCTAGCGCTAGGTTCGAGTGATTGAGCAATCTCGAAACACTCAATTGCGTCCTTAAAGGCCTTTTGTTTGGCGTACAGGATACCTAGACGGTTATAAGCGGTCGAGTTACGCTCATCGACACGTAGGATGGTAAGAAGTGCCTTTTCAGCACGCAAATATTTACGATCGCGTAATGATTCCTGAGCTACGTCCCATAATTGATCTAGTTTTTCAGAGATCTTAAGGGGTAAATCGGCGACGACTTCATTGATAGTCTGGTGTTTGAAGACGGCCCAAATACCGAACATGGCAACGATAAGTATTGCTAACATATTGTTTTATTATAGCACAACCAGGGTGCTAGAGTACAAACTGAGCCATCTGTAGACGGATATTAAAATTGCTGTTGATCTGTTCTTTGAGCGTAAGTAGCGATTCAAGCTGAGTCACAAGTGCCTGTTGCGGTTTGGCACTCAGACTACGTCGAGTGATCTGTAAAGCACTATCAACTAGCTGCAAGGCCTGTTCGCGGTCAGATTGATACTTTTGAATAATCTTGAGGCGGTCATAGCTGTTTGCCTGCAGGAATGTTCGGGCATCAGTCATACATTGAGCGCGCTGCGTAAAGTACGTCTCGTCGTTTACGAGCCGCTCTAGTTCAACGGGCAAACCATCGGCAATGAACGCCAGCTGAGCCCTTTTCGTCGGATCGGTTACCCCAAGTTGATCAATGTACGCTTGAGTTTGCTCATGAGTTAATGGCAAAACGTTCAACGTCTGTGAACGAGAACGAATCGTTGGGAATAATCGAGCAAGATCGTATGTCTCGAGAATAAAATAGACATTCTTGCCTGGCTCTTCTAGCAACTTCAATAATGCATGTTGAGCATTGGGCATCATTCGATCAGCTGAACGGATAATGAATACTCGTGGCGTTGGCTGTTTAGCACGCACGCTGTCATACAGCGCGCGAATGTCATCGGTGATTACTCGCCCATTCTTGATGTCTATATCGAACTTTTTACCATCCTTTGATTTTTTCTTTGGAACGATAATCTCTTCGGGCGATCCGAGGTTATTACTGATATATTTTGCAACATCAAGGGTGCCAGTGCCACTATTGCCCGTTATGATCAAGGCCTGCGGTGGGTCGATCATCACTGCGTCGAGCAGTAGTTTTGATTGTGGGTGAAGTAGTGGCTGCTGCATAGCTCTACCCTCTCTTATAACGCGGTTTTAAACTCTGGCGGTAATGGTGCCTCGAAGGTACGCCGATCACTGATAGGTATGGTGATTTCAAGGCTTAGTGCATGGAGATACAGCCGATCGGCTTCCTTACCGTATACACGGTCACCTAAAATAGGCGTACCAAGGTAACTCATATGAACACGTAGCTGATGCGTACGTCCGGTATGTGGTCGTAGTTCAATGAGCGCAAGCTTGTCATTCGCGTCGAGAACGGTGTAATTAGTAATGGCCGACTTGCCTTTAGCATCCACACGGAAGGTGCTCCGTGCTGAAGGATTACGTCCGATCGGAAGATCTATACGAGCTTTGTCGTTCTTTGGTGTGCCGACAGTTACCGCCATGTAGGTTTTCTTGGTTTTGCGATCTGCAAATTGCTTTTGTAACATCGTTGCCGTGGCTTCGTTACGTGCACCGATCATAATACCGCTTGTATCACGATCTAGACGATGAACGATGCCAGGGCGGTTCGTATCGGCATTGTAGTCACAGTAACGACGGAAGAACTCGCCAACTGTAAATTCTTCGTTTAGCGCACCCTTAGCATGCGTAAGAATACCAATTGGCTTATTGATGACGATAACGTTATCATCTAGATAGATAATCGGTAATTCTTGGTCGGAGTAATCGACTGCATCAGGTGTATCAATGGCAATGCTATCGCTGTCAACAATATTGACCTTTGGCGACAGCTGCACTTCACCATTGACGGTAATGTGTCCCGCCTTGATATGTTTTTGCCATGTACTGCGAGAAGTACCAGGATGACGGTCTGCAAGTTCAGAATCAAGTCGTCGCTTTGCGGATTTCGTAATAAATACATAGACTTCCTTGCCCTTAAACGGCAGCGCATATTCCGTACGATGATCTTGCGGATTAGGTAATGTCTCACCCTCTACGTTCTCATCAATTAAGCGAACTTGCTCTAGGACATATTCTGGATCATCTAACGCCTCGTCATCAAATAAGATGTAGTAGTTGTGGCGCATAAAACGAAATGACACCAACGTGCTAAGTGGTGTAGTATTTGTTAGTTTCACCTGTTCTACGTGACGTGGTGCATTATCTTCACCGGCGATCTCAAATCGCCTTAAAATAGAGATGATATCCATGCTTGATACTTTAACCACTGACTGAACCCCTGACTTTTGTTGATTTAGATTGATTGATTTTATATAGAAATACTAGATCGTAGCCGGAATCGCTCGCATACGGCTGTAGGTCATTTTCATAGTTTTCTGGCTGCGTATAAACATCGGCTGATTTCACAGGACTAAGGTCATTAAAATCTTTGATTTGTCTCACCTTTAATAGTGATCCTGTATTTTGACCAGCAATATTTTCTATTTCTTCAATAACGTGTGCTTTGCTTTGAACGTAGTCTTCCGCGTAAAGATAATACCGCTCACTATTTATTTCAATTTTCCAAATAAATGAATCGGGAGTTAATTGGCGCGCCATAATAACTACGACGTTATCATTGTCACTGATATCTATACCATCATATTGCGACACTGCGTCCTTGATGGCTGCGGTGCGATAAAAGAATTCACGTAGCATTTTTAATTCCTTGGCCGCAGACCGACTGCCTGCTGCGCACGCAAAAGTGTCGCATTGGCTGTTTGTGACAGGTCGCGCTCTGACTGTTCAAGTTTTGCGATGATCGCTGTATCATCAACCGTCGCTAGCTTCTGCTGGAAGTTAGTTAGGAATTGCTCTACTTCATTTGCGACAACTTGTTTAAAGTCACCGTAGCGAGTTTGCCCCTCGAACTCTGCAATAGTATCGGCCAGATTTTGACCACGAAGAAGTGACAAGATTTCGAGGAGATTTGAAATGCCAGGTTGATTGGCTTTGTCAAAATGAATCTCAGCTTTGTCGTCAGTCGTTGCAGACATGATTTTTTTAGCAGCGACAGCTGGGTCATCACCCAGGAAGATAACACCACGACCAGACTCGTCTGATTTGCTCATCTTTTTAGTTGGATCAACAAGATCTTTGATACGAAGGCCCTGGTCTTTACCAAAGAATTCATGCTGTTTTGGCACTGATTCTGGGATCGTGAAGATGTCGCCAAATTTGTTGTTAATACGCTCTGCGATATCGCGCGTGTATTCAAGATGCTGTGTTTGATCCTCGCCTACCGGGACATACTGGGCGTTATAAAGAAGGATGTCGGCTGCCATAAGGACCGGATAGTTAAATAGGCCAACTGAGACTGACGAGAATAGATTTCGTGTCGCCTGTCGGATCTCACCGTCATGTGCCTCGTCAGAAATAACGTTACTTAAATCAAGAGTGTGACTCTTTTCCTTAAACTGAGTCATTCGGCTCATTTCGCCGAAACCAGTGAAGCAGTCGAGGATCCATGTAAGCTCGCTGTGGGCGCTGATGTGGCTTTGGCGGTACAGATGAATACTTTCGTTGTCTAGTGGCAAACCAGCAGCCACAAACAAGCGTGCGTTGTGAAGAATCTGATCATATAGCTCATCGTGCTTAATTGGTGTCGTGAAGCTATGGAGATCTGGAATAAACATATTGATCTGGTATTCGTCAGATCGTTTTTTTGCCATATCGATCATTGGCAAAATAGCGCCAAAATAATTACCAATAGTAAGGTCGTTGTTGGCGCGGAGGCCAGTTAAGATGACAGGTTTATTCATACTCTCATCATTATACCTGAAAAGGGTCAAACTTGTGCATGTTCAGGCTTTTTTAGCGCGCGTTTTCTTTGCCGGAATCGCTTCGGTGATCGCCGCAATAACGGCAGAAACATACAGTCCCTTCACTTCGTGGCCAGCCATAATAGTCGCTAAAGTTACCTTAGGGTTATGACGAGCAAGATATTTTAGGTTTTTGCCAATAACAACCGCATCCAATGCGCCGTGTATTATGCTCATACGTTTTTTTAATTTTACCGCATCCTCTAGCGATGTTTGATTGACGATTGACGCCTCGAGTGCCCCCATGTAGCTGTGGGCGTCATCTTTCGTCAAATTAAAACCCTTATTTACCAATCCATACTTTACAGCAAGCTGGGATATTTTGATAAATTGATCCGGATATTTTTGAATTGACCGGTAAATATCTTTCAATATTTTGTCGGTGCGTGGGACTAACCTTTTAATGGCTGTATCCGATTTATAAAACGGAGGGCTGCATAGTATCAATGATCGTACAAGGAGCGGGTATCGTTTTGCTACTTCAACAGATACTAGAGCACCAAGTGAATGTCCAACAAGAATGACCGGCCCATTAATTCGTAGCCGCAGAAACGTTGCGATAATCATCCTTGCCTGAAGACGAACGTTATAAATGGCCCACCGTGGCTTTGGTGACTGACCAAATCCTAGCAAATCGACAGTGATAACCCTAATGTCAGAAGGTGTCTTTTTAACTACCTGCTCCCACGACTGTGCAGATAGACCTATGCCATGAATAAAGACGATGGTAGCGCGCGGTTTCTTTACTTTACGATCAACGGTAACGTGCAATGTATATGGTACGCGTAGCCAGCTATGGATTATTTTGTCGAGCATAGTATCAGTATAAGTCAGATGACTCCGGTAAGTTAGCCTAGCCGCCGATGTATGGCTGCCAGTTGTTGTTCTCGTAGAGCCAGTCTCGCTCTGTACCAAGGCCTCCGATTGGAACACCTGCATCAGTACATATACCTGCGGAACCTGCAAATGAACCGGTATAGGCGCTTGGCCCTTGGCCGTTAACGTATTTAAACCTAGCGCCTGATTTACTGAATGCAACCAGTGCGTATGTGGTCGGCGCGGCCGCAGGCATGTGACAATACACAAGATTATAAAATGTGCCACCACTTGGCATGTGATTGCCGTAGGCATTTTTTGAAACTTTTAGGTCAAGCGTACTTAACTGCGTAGTTCCCGCTGGATATACATTAAACTCAGCTTTATATAATTCAATCTTTTTGACGATTGTCTGCAGGTCACTTTGAACTGCAGTGTCGTTCGCACGGTTCTGGATTCCATTGTAGGCTACGATGGTAATTGCAGCCAAAATGGCTATAACAACAATCACGATAAGAAGTTCGACGATCGTAAAGCCACCCTGTTTATTGCGCATATTATATAAAGTATAAACCATAAGGGTAATGCCTCGCAAACAAACAGCTAGTAATTAACTACTAGCTGTTTGTAAATTTACGATCGATCGCGCAGATCTATGCGCCCATTGCACCAATAACCAGCGCCATAACTAGGACAGTTACAAGTTCATTACCCGCAGATAGAAGTGTTAACTTCATTGGGCGGCCTTCGAACAGGTCGTGGGTTAAGAAACGAACAGCTGTAAAGCCAAGCCAAAGCCAGAATGCAGTTGTTAGTGCACTTGATAGAAAACTACCGCCAAAGAAATCGTTACTGAGGAATGTTACATGCGCAAGGACGTACGCCATCACTAGCGACGCAAGAAATGTCAGTCCAAACAGACGAACGTTATCCATAGCGATCATTTTACCGTTCATTTTGACCTTAGCAAGCTTCATCCAAACCTCACCAAATACACTTCGCGAATACCAAATTGCGCCTACAACCATACTAGATACACCCGCTAATAGCACTGCAAGATAGTTAACTTCGACTTCCATGATCTCTCCTTTTGTTAAGTAAGCTCATTATATGCCCAAATGCAAATAAAAGCACGAGCTACTTAACAAACGCTGAGCTAACTACTAATACTGAGGATATTCCCATCTGGATCTTTAAACCATGCGGCTTTTTGGCCGCCCATTGTGTAGACTGGGCCATCTACTTCGGCACCTGGCATATCATAGTGCTCAAATACTATTCCCTTTGCCTCTAGGTCACTAGCCATTTGATGTATGTCATCGACTGCCCAAGCCGCCGAGGTGGCCTGACTGGTACCTGCTGACGGTGCTTGATAGACGAATAGCTTACCACCACCGCTTTCGTACATGCAGCCGCCATCATTTTCGTCTACAAGGCGTAGACCTAACATGTCTTGATAGAATGCTTTGGCCATTTGTGAATCGCGTACGGCAATTGTTGCGAATACAGTTGAGTTCTCTAACATAGTTCCCTCCTTTGTTATGCGCTCATTATACTCCTGTACAGCTGTAAAATAGTTGAGAATCAGCCGCAGTGGGTATATTATAAAAACATGAGCAACACACCAAGCAAGCTGTGGTTCAAACGTCGTCGATACGGCTGGGGCTGGACTCCTGTGACGTGGCAAGGTTGGCTAAGTGTGGTCATCTTTTTAGCAATCGTGGCATCGTGTATTGTCACCCTTCCATTTAAACCGCATGAACCTACCAGTGGTCAAATTCTACTCGCATTAATGTACATCGGTAGTGCCATCCTTATTCTCGTAGGTGTATCGTACCTAAAAGGCCCGTCACCGAAGTTTCGCTGGGGTAAAAAGTCTACCGACAACCCTGACGAAGATCTATAAATCTGGTATAGTATATTTAACACCGAGACGACATGAAAGTAAGGTGTAAAATGGCAGCATTAGTTCCTTCTGGTCAATCTACTCAACTGATTGGCTTACCGGCTTTGTCAGACGAGACATATCGTCAACTCGATCGCGACATAATCACCGTGTATAACAAGTACGTATTGCTGTTATCGGTTCGTGATCCATCTGACTACTACACCATTTAACCCGTCCCAGCGAAGTAAGAGCCCCGCTCCTTCACCGGAGCGGGTTTTTGCTTTATATAAAAAACTCCTCTGCAGTAGAGGAGTTTTTGAATGTATAGCGATATTAACGCTTTGAGTACTGTTCGCGCTTACGTGCACCACGAAGGCCGTACTTCTTGCGTTCTTTTTCGCGAGGATCGCGGCGCAGGAATTCAGCTTTCTTTAGTGTTGAACGTAGGTCAGCGTGACCAACAGTTAGGGCTTTGGCGATAGCAAGTTTAATTGCATCAACCTGACCAGCAAGACCGCCACCTTTAACCTTGATTGTTACATCAAAATCTTTTTGCTTCGCAACAAGTGCGAGTGGGTCGGTGATTTCAGCCACCATAGTCTTGTTGTCTGAAAAATATTCAGCTGCTGGTTTGTCGTTGATGGTCACATTACCCTTACCAGCGTACAAACGTGCGCGGGCAGTAGCAGATTTGCGACGACCTAGACCGTAGAAGTATTTACCTTCAGCCATAATTATTTAACCTCAACTTTCTCTGGAGTTTGTGCGGTGTGAGTGTGATCGCTACCAGCAAAAACACGGAGACGAGCCATACGGTCAGCAGCCAATTTGTTCTTTGGCAACATGCCCTTTACGGCAGCTTCGATAATTCGTTCTGGGTACTTTTCACGGCGCTCACGTAGTGTTTCATCGTAAATACCACCTGGGAAACCACTGTGACGGTAGTAGACTTTGCCTTCTTCCTTGTCACCGGTAACAACAGTGTTCTTTGCGTTGATAACAACTACATAGTCACCACCATCCATGTGTGGAGTGTATGTAGGTTTGTATTTACCAATTAGGTGCTTGGCGATAACCGTAGCGACGCGACCGAGAGGTGCTTCGCTGGCATCGATCAAGATCCAACGGCGAGAAATCTCGCTTGGTTTTTGTGAATACGTTTTAGCATTAACTACCATTACGCTTTCACCTCCTCTTTAGGTGCAGCTTTCAGTTCGTCAACAAACTCAATTGTTGCCATCTGAGCGCCATCACCAACGCGGAGACGTGTGCGTTGAACGCGTACGTGACCGCTGGTGCGACCTGTCAGCTGAGGTGCAATTTCGTCAACCAGTTTGAATGCAGCTGCCTGTGTAGACAATGCGGCAATCACTTGGCGACGGTTATGCAAATCACCTTTTTTAGCTTTTGTAATAATCTTCTCAATGTAACGCACTAGCTCTTTTGCCTTTGGCAACGTTGTCTCGATCTTGTGGTGCAAGACAAGGCTAGTTGCAAGGCCCTTGAGCAATGCGCGGCGCTGATCGCGTTCGCGACCGAATTTGCGCCCTTTGTATCCGTGTCGATGCATTAGAGTTCAAGCTCCGCTAGTTTATCTTTTACTTCATCAAGTGCTTTAGAACCAAAGCCCTTTAGTTCGCGCAAATCTTGTTCGCTAAGTGTCACTAGGTCGTGAACTGTACGAATGTCATTGTTGATAAGCGCGTTTGCTGTACGAGCAGTCAAATTAAGTTCTTCGATTGAAGTGTTTAATTCGCTTACTTCGTCGTCATTTGTTTGACCAAGTGCAGGTGCAGATTCAACAGTTGTTGAGCCAGCAAGTGCAGTGTATTGGTTAACAAGAACAGCTGCTGCTTCTTCGAAAGCTTCACGTGGTGACAATGTGCCATCAGTATCAACTGTCAAAAGAAGTTTATCGAGGTTAGTCTCTTGACCAACACGAGTGTTGTCTACTTTGTAGCGTACACGTAGTACTGGGCTAAAGACAGCGTCAAGAGCGATCATGTCGCTGTGAAGACGATCTTCACTGCTTTCTTCAATAGTGCGGTAACCGCGACCAGCTTCAACAACCAAGTCAATCAATACTGATTTCTTTGGATCGTCGATGGTTGCGATAACCTGGTCTTTGTTGATGACTTCAACGTCAGCAGTTGTTTTGATATCACCGGCAGTGATAACACCTGCGCCCTTTTTCTCAAGGCGTAGTTCAACTGGTTGGTCGCTGTGTACTTTTAGACGTACGTTTTTAAGGTTAAGCATGATGTCAACAACATCTTCTTTAACACCAGCAACAGTAGTGAATTCGTGAGTTGCGCCTTCGATGCGGAAAGCAACGATTGCAGCACCTTCGATGCTAGAAAGCAAAACACGACGTAGGCTGTTACCGAGGGTGTTACCGTAGCCAGCGTGCAATGGTTCGATAGCGAACGTTGCGCTAGTGGCGCTGTGCTCATCGATGCTTGCAAGTGCTGGGTTATGAATTACTTTTGTCATTTGTTTCTCTCCTTACCCTTTAACGTGAGTAGTACTCAACGATTAGCTGCTCATTAATTTCGGCTTCTGCTTCTTCACGCTTAGGAAGACCAGTAACATCGATTTTCAGTTTCTTCACATCGCTTTTTAGCCAGCTAAGTGGAGCTTGGACTGAATCGTTAACAACGTTATCAATCTGAGTAAAGTAACCAGATTTTGTGCTTTTTGGACGTACGACGATCTCATCACCAGCTTTTAGGCGGATTGATGGGATGTCAACGCGACGACCGTTCAACATAAAGTGGCCATGGCCAACTAATTGACGAGCAGCACGACGGCTAGTAGCAAAACCAGCGCGGTATACAGCGTTATCGAGGCGTAGTTCTAGGAACTGCAAGAGCAACTCACCAGGAAGGATACCTGCACCACTTGCGCGGTCAGCTTCATTCATTAGGCGTGCGAATTGCTTTTCAAGAAGACCGTAAGTACGGCGAACTTTCTGCTTTTCACGGAGTTGGATTGCGTAAAGGCTTTGTTTGCCCTGACGACCATGAGCGTGCTGACCTGGAATACCAGATTTGCGAGCCATGATCTTGTGCGCCTTTGGATGAAGGGCGTAGCCTTCGCGGCGGCTTTGTTTGACAATTGGAGAAGTATCTCGTGCCATATTAAGCCCTTCGTGCCTTTCGAGGACGAACGCCACCATGAGGTACGCCAGTCACATCTTTAATACTATCAACGGTAATTTCAAAACCACCTAGTGCGCGGACTGCAGCATCGCGGCCCAGACCAACGCCCTTGATAAAGACATCTACAGCGCTAAGGCCATATTGACCCTTAACTGCTTCAGCGGCTTTCTCAGCGGCTACCTGTGCAGCGTATGCAGTGCCTTTTTTGCTTCCACGGAAGCCACAAGCGCCTGCACTTGCAGCAGCAAGTACGTTACCTTTTTTATCTGTGAACGTAATAATCGTGTTATTAAACGTTGCTTGAACATGCAGCTGACCAGAAGGAACTGATCGGCGCTGCTTCTTACGAGTTGTCGTTTTTGCATCTGCCATAATCTATATTCCTTTCTACGTCTTAGACGCTGCCTTCTTTTGTGTACCGCCCACAGCCACTGATTTACCCTTACGAGTTCGTGCGTTCGTACGGGTACGTTGACCGTTTACTGGAAGTCCTGCTTTGTGTCGCAAACCGCGATACGCATTTACATCCTTCAGACGCTTAATGTTATTTGTTACCAAGCGCTGTAGGTCGCCTTCGACGTGATAATCGGTATCGATAATCTCGCGAATACGTTGTTCTTCAGCCTCGGTGAGATCTTTCACCCGAGTGGTCGGCTCAACTTTAGCCGCCGCAAGGATGGTCGATGCGAAGTGTGGACCAATGCCGTATACATACGTCAATGCGATCTGCACTTGCTTTTCTGAT
>DASVHL010000055.1:0-2065 GCA_036382575.1 Saccharimonadales bacterium (SeqCode)
TGATGCTGGTCATGAAACTAGTACGTTTTGTGTAACGAAGCAGCCCTAGGGTGGTCATGACGACAAGTGGTTTGATCAACAACGTAACTGCCGATAGTATAAGCGCTGGCACGACGGCTGTCGCCAGGTTATGCATTTCGAGGCTTTCGCCCAGATTAATAAAAAACAGAATAATGAAGAAATCTCGAAGAGGTTTTAGGCGCGCGCCGATTTGGTGAACATACGGTAAATGAGCGAGCGTGACACCAGCGAACAGCGCACCGACTTCAACTGAAAAGCCGATAGCATGGACGAGTGTTGCGACACCGAATCCCCAAGCGAGTGCAAATATAAATAAAAGTTCTTGTGATGATGCGATGAACTTGGTGAATTTAGGTAAGATTTTGGCACCAAGCAGGGCTAGTAAACCAGCGGTAAGCAATCCCTTAAGGACTAAGAAACTTATCTCCCACGGCCCCAATGTATTACCGCCACTATTGGTCGTGACGTACAGCAATGCAAAGGTTGCGATAATGTCGTCGATGAGGATAACACCAATCGCAAGCTGGCCGTTTAATCGCTGTAACTGTTTTTTATCACTCAGTACTTTGGCAATGATAATCGTGCTACTAAAGAATAGAGCTAGTCCCGTCAAGATTGCTTCGGTCGATGTGAACCCGAGCGCCGTCCCAACCAGATAACCGATCGTGACCATAACGCCGAGCAGGGCGAGTGCCGTAATAAACACTGGCTTACCTAGGCGCCTAATCGCCGCAACACTTAGTTCTAGGCCGATGATGAACAGTAGAAGCGCGATGCCAATTTCACTAAATGTCTTAAAGGCATCTTTTTCGTGAATCAGGTTCAGAAGAGCTGGGCCAACCAGGATACCAGTAATGATATACCCCATGATTAGTGGCTGTTTGAGCAGGCGCATGATAATTGACACGACGCCGGCGACAACAATAACAATACTTAATTGTGAGAAGACGTCGTCTAGCATGATGATCCCTCAGAATAGTTGGTCGCTGGTGAGTATTGGCTAGCCATTACTACATAGTATACAGGTTTTTGAACGTTTTAGCGTAAGAGGTTACGAGACGGCGTTTTCATCCATATAGATAACTTCCCATAGGTGATGGTCGAGGTCTTGGAAGCTACGCGTATACATAAAACCTTGATCACTGGTTTCGTTTGACGCATGTCCGCCAGCCTCAAGCGCGCTGTCTACCATCGTGTCAACTGCTTGCTTGCTGTCGGCTGAGATCGCAATAATTGTTTCTGTGGCTACCTCTGCACTAACGAGTTCTTTTTTTGTGAATTGACTGAAAAATGGTTCGGTCAGAAGCATGACAAATGCACCATCGCCAACGATCATGCAGGTACCTTTTTCATCTGTATATTGAGGGTTAAAGCTAAACCCTAATTTGGTAAAGAAATCGACTGATGCATCTAGATCTTTGACTGGTAAATTAATAAATAATTGTGCCATATGCTGCCATCCTTTCACTTAGTGATTAGGTTTAGTATGGCACAATCGGTGCGATCAAAATGTGAATTATTCTACTATATCGTTCAGTCGACTAACGAGAATTTCTTTGATGAGGTCATCAGGAAGTGGGTTATCGAATGTGAATTGAATCGTTCCCTTTGAGACTTTATATGGCTGTAGTTTGTCTTTAAATTTTTCGGTTGGACCAGGCGTTGGAAAGAGGCTCATATGGTTTTTAAATGCACCGAAATAAATTAATGGTTTCCCATTAACCTTAAATGTCGGCATCCCATAACTGATTGATTCTTCGGCGGCCGGTGCAATTTCCTTAACGAGTTTGCGCAGGCGCTTGTATTCATCGTGTTGTGGCGGTGTGATTTTGCTGAGATATTCTTCGACTGTAGACATGGTTTTAGTGTAGCAAAGAATGAGTTAAATAGGTGGACTTGGTCACGTTCCGCGACCCCGAAACTTCGCGATTGGCAAACTGGTTGCCATCGGAAGGTTTCCCTCAAACTGCTACTAGCAGTTTTCGCCCTCGGCACCCGGCGTGTCGGAGATTCAGCACGCACGGGATTCTCCATAGAAAAAGAC
>DASVHL010000056.1:0-6322 GCA_036382575.1 Saccharimonadales bacterium (SeqCode)
TCATGCCTTCAGCAGCGACGACAGTACTTGTATCAACATTCTCTTGGCGAAGGTATTCAAAAGAGTCTTTACCAGGCTGATCGTCACCCAGAAAAGCCATCAATCCAGCGTTAAGGCCAAGCCGGCTAAATGATACGGCCGCATTTGGCGAAGGCCCAACTGCCTGAACAATTTCAACACTATCGTATGGTGGCTTTGAGCCAAATGGCAAACTCAAACGCTTGCTACCATCCGGATCAGTATCAATACGTGCTTCATCTTCGCGTAGTTTAATAAATGCATCAGTAAAGATATCACCGATTGCTAAAATATATGGTTGTTCCATGGTCGCGTCTGACTCCTTTGTTTGTTTCTGATTATGTTTAGATTCATTGTACCATAACTGAGGTAGACCAGCATGTTCAACAAATTCCTGAACAGCTCGCTCGTCAGTGCGCTCATGATCACTATAGCGACGAACTAGCTCGTCACGGAGACTGGCTTGCATATGGACCGTCGCCTGTTGATCCGACGGCTTATCGCGATTATCCGCAACGTCGCTAGAATTAAATGACACGATCCGGCCGTTAAACGATAGACCTACATACTCTGTTTCGCTAAAAAGTTTAGCATTATCAGCGTTAGCTTTTAACGCATTCTGAAGCTCCACCATCGTAGTATCGGCCGGATCGAGTCCAATCTGTCGCATCACGTGATGTGCGCGTGAAATAATGTCACTGATCAAGCGTACGTCAACACTTGAATGACCAGCTGCCTTTTCTAGTTGACGTAAGGCCGTCGTGAATAGCGGCTCTTTTGCCTGTAATAGATCTTGTAAAAATTTTGCCATTCTTTTAGCCCACTTTCTATCTGTTAGAAACAGTATATCATGGTTATGCTAAAATGGCTTTTCAGACAGTGGCATCTCGTGTAGTTTCACATTCGCATGCAGAATGCCCGCCTTGGCGCCGATCTTGGTCACGACAGATGTTGAATTGGCACTCGCAAAAAGAATCGAATCTTTAAGAGATTTGCCTTGCGCCCATTGCGACAAGAAGCCTGACGCAAAAGCATCACCAGCACCAGTACGGTCAATCACCTTAACATCTTCGTACATACCAGCACGAACGATCGTCTTGCCGTCGCTGGCAACAACGCCATTAGGACCATCGCTTACGATGATGACAGGTACATAGTGCAGACCATGACGAACGAGCTCTTCAAGTGTTTCACCTTCAACGAGCTGTTGCATCTCTTCTTTGTTAACGCAAAGGATATCCACACTCTCTAGAAGTGCTTTTAATTTCGCTGGGTCAGCCAGCTCCGGACCAGCTGGGTTTAACATCACCTTAGTGTTTGATTTTTCCGCATGATCAATCACACTACGCAGCAACTCGGTACCACCGTCGGCGAGTGAGCTTGGGTACACCCAATCAGCATCAGCAATCGCATCAAGATCTAAATCAGTACCTTTTTTGTCAGTCGATACACCGCGGTGATTTAAAATAGTACGTTCACCATTGGTCGCGATTAGAATAGTAGAATAGCCGGCTTGATAATGATCACGTCGTATAACCCGATCGGTCGCGACCCCTTCGTCATCTAGGTCGCGCAGGACCGTTTCTGATGCCGGATCATGACCGAGTGGCCACATATATTCAACATGAAGTCCTTGGCGCGCCAGAGTAACTGCCACGTTACTAGCGTTACCGCCAGTTGCGAAGGTGACTTCACTGACTTCCATTTTGACGCCCAGTGGTAAGTGCGTATACGCAATTTTACCCTCTGTATGCGGATCGAATTCATTACTATTCAAAAAAACGTCTTGTGTCGCTTTGCCGATACAAAGAACGCGTGGTACTGCTGCCATCGTTACCCAACAGCCTTTCCGGCGCTACCAAATGCATTGATTTTTTCTTCAACGACTTTCTGAACTTCACCATATACTTCTGGCATTAGTTTGACAACCGCGTATTCATCAGGGTTATCTGCAAGTACCTTTTCTAGTGTCTTACGAAAGACATAACGCATATCGCTATTAATGTTGATCTTGCTGACACCGATTCGTGCCGCCTCTTCAAAGAAATGAAGTGGCGTGCCGCTACCACCATGCAGACTGATCTGGCAATCAATCGAATCACGAATACGTTGCAACAACGCTAGATCAAGTTCTTTTGGTACTGGGTACTTACCATGCAAATTACCTACTGCAGCAGCATAGGTATCGATGCCAGTTGCTTCTACAAATGCCTTGGTACCTTCTGGCGTACTGAAAGTCTTTTTAATTTCTTGATAGTCAATATCTTCTTTATGGACATTTGATGAACCGCCAAAGTAATGCGGCTCAGACTCTACCAGAGCACCAGTAAACTTAGCGTAGTCAACAACCTCTTTAGTCTTAGCTATAATCTCTTCAGTCGTAGCGTCGTGATTTGCCTGTGAGATATCGATGTGAATAAATTCAAAGCCAGCGTCAATCGCACGCTTACAATCCTCGACTGTTGGACTGTGATCAAGGTTGATGTACATCTCGATACCATATTCAGCACGGTAGTTATCAACCATGTCGCGAATGTTTTCAAGGCCAAGTGCTTTTACTTCACCGTCACTTACTTCAACAAGTACAGGTGCATTGAGTTTCTGAGCAGCCTTTGCTACCGCAATCAACGTTTCTTGGTTATCGATATTAAACGCACCGACAGCAAATCCTTGGCTACGGCTGCGCTGCATCAAATGCCGTGCTCGAATAGTATTGTCACGAATTTCTTTAATAGTCAGTCCCATAATTCCCCCTTAAAATCCTTGATGGTAGCGTGGTACGTCGTCAACAAACTGCTTTACGCGCTTGGCGATTGATTTACCATCTAGTTTAAAATGCGCAATTAATTCAGCCGGTGCACCGCTTTCACCAAATCGATCTTGCATACCAAGTCGCAGTAATGGCGTTGGCAACTGATCACCAAATAATTCAGCGACAGCACCACCAAACCCACCAGCCACTTGAGCTTCCTCAGCAGTGACAGCACGACCAGTCTTGCGTACACTGGCGAGAATCGTATCATTATCGAGAGGTTTAATCGTTGGAACATGCAGGACCTCAGCCTGAATATGATGCTCTTCTAAAATCTTAGCCGCTGCTAGTAGCTGATACGTCATAGCGCCAGTTCCGAGCAACGTAATGTCGTGACCTTCGCGTAATACGTAGGCTTTGCCTACTTCAAATGGTGACTCCTCAGTACTAAAGATCGGTGTTTTATCACGAGCGAGACGCATGTATGATGGTTTGCCATTTTCAGCAATTGCCCTTGTCGCTTTTTCAGCCTCGATACTGTCACCAGGGGCTAATACTACCATATTAGGCAACACACGCATCAATGCTATGTCTTCGAGCATCTGATGAGTTGCGCCGTCAGGGCCAACACTAATGCCAGCGTGTGAGCCGATTACTTTTACCGGCATGTCATTCAATGTAATAGTAGTGCGGATCTGCTCCCAGTTACGCCCAGGACTAAATGCCGCGTAGCTACTAGTGAACGGAATCTTGCCCGCACGAGCCATGCCGCTCGCAACAGTGACAAGGTTTTGCTCAGCGACACCGATCTCTACGAAACGATTCGGAAATGCTTCTTTAAATAAGTGCATTTGTGTACTTTCAGTCAGGTCAGCACAAAGCGCAACAACCGCTTCATTTGCTTCGCCAGCCGCTTTTAAACCACGTCCAAAACCAGCACGAATCGGCTCCATTTTAACATCGTCATTATATACATCAGGGTTTAATGGATAATGCATTATTGGTGCTCTCCTGTAATCTTACCGTCAAGTGTACGGAGTTTATGCAGCGCTTCTTTGGCCTGTTCTTTATTTGGTGGAACACCGTGCCATTTGTAGTCATATTCCATAAAATCGACACCCTTACCTGGAATGGTATGTGAAATAATCACGCTTGGCTTATTTGAAATAGCGCGTGCCATACTGGCAGCATCAATCACACTTTCGATGTTGTGACCATCGATTTCTTGCACATGCCAGCCAAATGACTCCCATTTACCACGAAGGTTTTCGAGCGGCATAACATCATCAGTTGAACCATCAATTTGAATGTTATTACGATCGATAAAGACAATCAGTTGTGACAGTTTGTATTTGCCAGCAAACATCGCTGCTTCCCAAATATTGCCTTCGTCCAGCTCACCGTCACCAGTAACGACATACACCCAACGGTGCTTACTATCGTCGATATACTGCAAGCTATAGGCGTAGCCAGCTGCCTGTGACAGACCACTACCTAGTGGTCCACTGGTATTTTCAAGACCAGGTAGTTTCGTGCGCTCAGGGTGACCTTGCAGACGACTACCAAGCTTACGAAGTGTCTTTAGCTCGTCTACATCAAAATAGCCACGTTCAGCCATGGCGGCATACTGGACCGGAACCGTGTGTCCATTACTCAGGAAGAACATGTCACGATCGGCCCACTCTGGGTTGGCCGGATCAATGTTCATAATATTAAAATAAAGTGCCGTAATAATATCGGCTAGCCCCAGCGGACCCGCGCTATGTCCACTACCTGCCGCTTCGAGCATACGAATGATATCCTGACGAACATCATTCGCTTTTTTCTCAAGCTGCGTGATTGTTAATTGCCCACTCACTATTAAATCACTCCGTGCTTATTAATTTCACTTACCAGTGTAGCATAAACACTTTTCGGGTCTTCAGCACCCGCAAGCGTTTGACCAACATTTAGTACATCAACGCCGCCCTGAGCCAAGCTAAATGCATTCTCGACATTTACGCCACCATCCCAGCCGATTTCAACATCTTGGCGGATAGCTCGCACTAAACGAACTTTCTCAAGCTGCATCAAACTTGCAGTGCCACCATATTTACCCAACTCGCCGCTAAAGATCATGACATGATCAGCGGCTTGAATCGCCGCAGCAACAGTACTAGGGACGGTAGATTTTAGTAGTGCAATACCCGCTTTAATATCCGCAGCCTTCACACGCGCAAGAATTGGAAGAATATCCTCTTGAGTTTCAACATGAAAGATAATCATGTTCGGCTTTAGATTGATCAGTGTTTCTAGATGATCACTTGGGCGCGCCACCATTGCATGAATATCAACTGCCCATTCTTGCGGCCACCACACTTGAGCCGCCGCGATAGTAAAACTCGGCGCAAACTCACCATCGCTAATATCAACATGAACTCGTTCAGTGAATCCATGTAAGCGTTCAACCTGAGCTTTATAATCATCTGGGGTTTCAGCTAAAATTGCTGGTGCAATCACACTCATTTCTATACCTCATCAATCTGTGCATTACGGCGCTTGTAGCGTGGAGCGTCGGCATATGGTGTTGTTAGCCACGTATCAATAATATCTTTCCAGGCCTTGTCATCATCGGCAAGTACCCGTGACGGCAAACACAGCACATTACTGTCATTGTCATTGCGTGTCATTTTAGCTTCGTAAGCATCCCAGATAACACTGGCCCGGATTCCGCGGAATCGATTAGCTGCCATTGCCATACCTTGGCCACCACCACAGATGAGGATAGCTCGTGCATCATGCGCTGGATCACTCAAGACTTTGTGCGCCGCTGCATGGGCAAATTCTGGAAAGTCGTCATTTGGATCTAATTCAGTATCACCGATGTCTTCGGCATCATATTTGCGGTCTTTTAAATATGCGAGAACCGCTGTTTTCATAGCGAATCCTTGATGATCCGCGCCTAGATATATCTTCATGACTTTAGTATAAGCATTTTACCCGTAAAACAAAAGAACCTCGCGATGTTTTGCGAGGTTCTTTGAATTTTTACTAGCGCAGTGCGCGACCAGCGTCGGCAACTAACTCTACGAGGCGGTTACTGTAGCCCCATTCGTTGTCATACCATGCAACAACTTTGATCAAATTACCACCAACAACGTTAGTAAGTGGCAAGTCAACAATCGCGCTGTGACTGTTACCCTTAAAGTCACTACTGACAAGTTCTTCTTCGGTAACATCAAGGATACCTTGGTAGAACGGTTGCTTTGCGGCTTCACGGAACACAGACTTAATCTCGTCGATCGTTGTATCGCGTCTTAATAAGACCGAGAAGTCACTCATGCTGACTACTGGTGTTGGAACACGAACACTAAGACCGCCAAAGACACCTTCTAGTGCCGGTAGCGCCTTGGCTGCTGCAATACTCGCACCAGTTGTCGTAGGAACGATGTTTTCAGCTGCAGCACGAGCTTCGCGAAGATCTTTCGCTGGAGCGTCTTGTAGTTTCTGGCTAGCAGTGTAGCTGTGAACTGTAGTCATCAAAGCTTTCTCAATGCCGAAATGGCTCTCAAG
>DASVHL010000057.1:0-4218 GCA_036382575.1 Saccharimonadales bacterium (SeqCode)
GGGAAAGCCATCTGCTAGACTAATATTCGTTAATATAAGGGGGATACCAACATGGATACTGCCAAAACGATTTTTCTAAGTAAACGAGGAATGAAAGAATTAAAGCGTGAAATAGCAACACTAGAACATGAACGCCAGTCAACCGTTGCTGACATTCGCGATCTAGACAAGTCCGAAAGTCACGATGAACGCCTGGCACGAGTCGAGAAACTGGCTAGTCTTGAAATCATCGACAGCGAACTTGCCGACAAGCGTTCGGCGCTAGCAATCGCCAAACCACTACCACGCAAGCGTGATGCACTTAAGGTAGCCCTCGGCTCAATCGTCGAATTGCTTGATACTAATGGCCGCATCATTCGCTATACGCTTGTTGATAGCCTAGAAGCAAACCCAAGTGATGGGCGCATCTCGGTCATGAGCCCACTCGGCCAGAACCTTGTCGGCAAGCAAATTCGTGATATTGTCGAATGGAGCTCCGCAATTGGCCGTAAACAATTAAAGCTAGTCGCAATCCACTAAAATCCATTCGCACCTAACAACGCCGCAAGTTTCCACATTGCGGCGTTGTTTTTGCTATACTACAGATAATGTTTACGTTTAAACGACAACCCCGACTCTCGACCATCCTGATTACTAGCTCACGCGTTCTTACGAGTAATCAATGGCTTGTTGACAGCGCCTGGCAAGCGGGAACCAGCGAAGATATGATGGTTGTTATGTCAAAAGCTATCAACGAATCTGATGATCCACTCGATGCGGCCTTACATCATTATCTTCAAACCAATAGCGTTGTCTTGCCGCCACATCTACCGTTGTACGATACTGGCTTTGATCGCCATAGTGGCATTAGTAGCACTATCTGGCATTACGGTGCCGACTATCAATTAGTAGTGAAGGGTATGCCAGAACATATCTTGGCGCAGTGTGATTTATCCGAGAATGAACGAGAAGCGCTGATGATCCGTATGCACTCCATGTCAGCATTTGGAGCACATATTGTGGCCCTCGCAACCATTACAGTCAAGCACCCATTAAAGAGCCTGCGTGATCTTCGAACGAACGAAAAATTAACCTTCGTAGGATTCATTAGCCTACAACGCACATTATCCGATGAGGCACGTCAGCTAATCGCTGCAGCGACTCATCGAGGAGTTATATTCTATCTGACAACTGGCCAACATCCCGCCGCGGCTTACAGTGTTGCGCAGCGAATAGGCATCGCTACTCAACTCCACCAAGTTATTGATGCGCGTACCCTTGATATTGCCAAGCACGATGAAAGCGACAAGCTCCTCACAACAAGTCGTGTTTTTGCACGGGCTAGTATTGAACAAAAGCAACATATTACTGACATTTTAAAAGACTACGACTCTGCAACCGTCACTGTTGCGACTTTAGATGAACTCAAGAAGCTACTAGCAAAGCAGCCCCGTACTATGCTATAATTATCCCTGCTTTGGGGTGTCGCCAAGTGGTAAGGCACCAGTTTTTGGTACTGGCATTCGGGGGTTCGAGTCCCTCCACCCCAGCCATGAAAAAAGACCCAGATCATCTGATCTCGGTCTTTTTTCTACGCTCGTGATCGAACTCATATACATTCGTCGCACCACTTATACATTGACATTTAATACCGTTTGTGTTAATATATAATTATGACCAACGCACTATTCTCTGGGGTAGACAAAATGCCTTTTGCGGGCAAATTTGCTATCCGTGAGTCAATCAGTAACTACATTGAAGCAGACGCAGACAAAGAGAAGAAGCAATATCTTAAAACGTCCGCCTATTTAGGAATGATGGCCGTAGCGCATGCATACCAATCTTATATGGGCTACGAAACACTTACTAATCACGTGGAAGATTTAGCAAATACGGGTGACTCTGTTAACAATTTGCTCGTAGGCGTAGATGCGCTATACACAATCGTGAATGCAGGCGTTGCAACAAGGCAGATTGCTCTTGTGAAATGGGTTGGCGAAATTCGCAAAAAGAAATTAGCTCAACAAGAATCAGTCGCCCCCAAACAGAAGGCAAAAGAAAAAGATTCTAAGACTAACGACTTTCTACGAAAACAAATACTCGCTGCAACAGCTATTACACTTGCAGGTCAGGCGCTTTTTGCAGGCTCATTTATTGATGGGAATATCAAAGAGGCAAAGAATAACTGTGTCGAAACTGCTACTCAAATTTATAATACCTATGATGAACAACACCCTGACGAAGACCTCGTACCTCTAACAGAATTCACAAACGATTTTTGTAATTAACCTATACTTAAATCCATTCTAAAACTTTTTACTATACAAAATATAGCAATCTATGTTATATTAGACACAGTAACATGACAGCACGGCACCTGTTGCTGTCACTGTTTTTGAATACAATTTAAACCAAATAGGGGAATTATTACTCATGCCAAATATTCTAGTAGTCATCGGTAGTGCTCGTACGGGCCGCGTTGCTGACAAGATCGTCGAATACGTTACAGCAGATATCGAATCACGCGAAGACACGACAGCAACTGTCGTTGACCTTGCGGCACTAAATCTACCATTCTACAACAACGAACAACCTGCGATGTCACCAGACCGCGTACAGACTGACGAAAACGTAAGCACTTGGAGCAAGTATGTTTCAGAAGCTGACAGCGTCGTGTTCATTACACCAGAATACAACCACAGCCTCACCGCGATCCAAAAGAACGCACTTGACTGGTTGTTCTTTGAGTGGAACGACAAACCTGTGACTGCAGTTGCGTACGGCTGGTCAGGGGGCTCACTTGCTGTCGCCACTCTACGTGAAGTACTAACAAACGTGAAAGCAGAAGTCGGCCTAGATATGGCGCAGCTTGGATTCATGAAAGACATTAATCCAGACGGTACTATCATCGACGAAACAAACGTTAGCACACAAATCACTGCAGCAATCGACGAAATCGTCGTACCTGCAGGTGAACCTGTTAACGTATAGTTACAGCCCGGTAGTCGAAATAGCTCTAGTGCCTCCAAACTAGGGCTATTTTCGTATAAATAATGCACTCCCTTAAATTTCAAAATTTAAAACCTAGGGGAGTGTCCCGTGACCATGCAGGTCACGGGAATCCGTGTTACGTACAAAAGAATTTCAGCTCCGCGGGATGAAGACGTCCGGACCGACCTCCAAAAGCTTGGCGTAGGTCAGCTCGCCCTGGCGATACAACAGCTTAGCCGTATCATTAAGACCAAGCTGCTCCATCTCCATAGCCTCAGACTCGCTGATACCCATCTCCGAAAGAGCGGCATCGGGGTTTTGCGCGAGACCCTCGAGCTGGTCAGCCAAGTCAATATACAACGATGGCACCAGCATCTTTTCGATGTCACCGAGTCCATCAACGAAGGTGGAGTCCTTGGCGAGCGAACGGACAAAACGTCCGGTCACATCACAAAGACCCCCGATGCCGACCTTGGCATCAAACCGATCTTCACCGATAATCTCGACGAGTTGACCAACAAACGGAGAGAAGATTTCGAATTGTTCAGATCCTTCCGGAAAACGCTCGCTTTGACCGAGCGCTTCAACAACATCTTCGGGTGTAATGGAGTTGCTGGACTGTGTCATGACGACACCTTTCTCTGTAAACGGATAGGTTCGACCGGCCAATAAGACATTGACTAGCTTAGAAATTATATAATTTATGTATCGTAATGTCAATAATCGTTCTAGGCTGATGATAAGTTCACTTGCTATACTAGGTTCATGGCAACATACGATGACTTTATGAAATTAGATATCCGAGTAGGGAAGATTGTTGATGTTCAAGATTTTCCCGAAGCGCGCAAACCCGCATATAAATTGATGATTGATTTTGGTGATGAGATTGGAATTAAAAAATCCAGTGCTCAGTTACCACAAAACTATTCAAAAGAAGATTTGATCGGCAAACAAATCCTCGCTGTCGTAAACTTCCCACCACGACAAATCGGACCCGTTAAGTCTGAAGTGCTAACACTCGGCGTACCTGACGAAAATGGTGAGTGCATACTCATTACACCCGACCAAAATGTACCAATTGGGGGCAGACTATTTTAAAATGTATTAACCCACACACCCCACTTGTTAGGCATAGCATTACGAATAGCCTAGCGGACGCTCTGTGTTGATTTGTAAGACTTTTGCGATTGACATAATATTATATTAATGTTAAAATATAAAACGATTTACAGCCCAGCCTCTGTCTCC
>DASVHL010000058.1:0-1819 GCA_036382575.1 Saccharimonadales bacterium (SeqCode)
GTCTTTGTCGATTTTTTTCAGTTCTTTATGCGCAGTATTAAAATGACCAACTGTCGTTCCGAGGCTGTTGCCAAGCTTTTGCATAAAGCTATCATAGGCGCTAATATGTCGACCTAGCTGACCAACACGTACCTGAATCTCTTTGGCTTGTTCTTCAATTTGCAAGCTTCGTAGACCCTGTAAAACTGTCTGAAGATACGCCATGAAACTCGTCGGGCTGACAATAATAACCTTCTTGTCGCGGAACGCATATTCGATCAAATCACGGGCACTACTTCCAGTGCCAACGTCACCAATTAACAGGTCATAGTACAACGACTCGCTCGGAATAAACATGAATGCAAAATCCATTGTATTTTCATCAGGACGAATATATTTACTGGTTTCATCAATGCGGCCTTTTAGGTCATTACGCACCGCAGCCAGTAACTGTGCACGCTTAGTTTTGTCAGTCTCACCCACCATCCGATTATAGTTTTCGAGGCTAAATTTACTGTCGACGGGCAAAATCTGACCTTTTTCCAGAAACACGACTGCATCAACAATTTCACCATCATTAAACTTATACTGCATAGCAAATTGCTTCGGTGACAGGATATTATCAAGTACCGATTCTAGGTAGTATTCACCAAACACACCGCGCTGCTTTGGGTTCTGCAACACATTCTGTAGTGTCTTTAGTTCGTCGGCAACATCGACAACACGACGGTTCGTTTCATCTAGTTTCGCCAATCGCTGCGTTACATCAGCTACCAATTTCGCACTTTCACCAAGTTGTTTTTGCATCGATGTCTGCATAGCCACACTGCTGCGCTCGAGACGATCACCAACACTTTCGCGTAGCAACGCAATGCTGCGTGACAATTCGGTCACATCCGATTTCATTAGCTCAACCGCACTCGAGTTTTTCAGCTCACGCAGTCGCCGATTTAATATATATACGACAACCGAAAATCCAACAATCGTAACAACAATAACACCTATCAAAATAATTTGTTCCATATGTTCAGTATAGCATTAGCTATTTATAACAAGGCGAACAATCACGATCAAGATAACCACGCTAATCAGTGAAATCAAGAAATGTCGCAAACGCACAATCCATGCAAATGTCGCAAACGCCACGCCGTACATAATCATCACAGTTGTAAGCGCCACGTACCACGCCAGTGGCGAGACAATTGCAAGTAGCCCCCAAAGCGCAACAACAGTGGCCGCCACAACAAGAAGTGGACGAAACACATAGAGCCGTACCAACCCGAATAGACCTGCGGCTGCTCCGAGAATCGTTGCAGTCGTTGTCGCATATCTTGTCGATGACAAACATTGTTGGGCCGATTCATTAGCACAAAGTAGTGCCTTATATATGTATGCATCTAAAAGAAGTGTCAAACCCCAAATAATCACTCCTGTCACCAAGCCTGCAATGGCGATAAATAGTAGCTTGCGATAGTTCATCACAATCAATAATGGCGATTCAGCAGTAGCATTTGCGTCGGTCATACGTACATCTCCTGTATTTCTATACAGTTAGTGTACTATCTTTTTGTGCTTTTTACGAGAGACTGGTGCGATATGCTTTCGATCAGCCTGCAAATACCAGAGCGCGCCAAGGCTAGCAACGACCACACCTCCGATGACATCAAGTGGCGTATGAACAAGCGCCAGCACGCGGCCGATGCAGACACTCAGTGTCAAGGCTGCTAATACAATAGAAATCCCTTTTCGACGAGTCTCAAACCATACGGCGAGTGTCAGGAATGTCGTGAACAAAGCATGATCTGATGGAAAGCCTGCATTTGGCAGATATAGCGCGCCT
>DASVHL010000059.1:0-17360 GCA_036382575.1 Saccharimonadales bacterium (SeqCode)
ACAGGTGAGTCGAGCGGTGTCGACCAGTTGTTTCGTGTACCGAAAGATCACGTGTTTCATAAACATACAGAACGAGAGTTAATCCAACTTGAGAGTGAAATCGGCGCTAAATTATTTGGTCCTCTCGCTCCTGGTGCACGTCGCGAATTCTTTTGTCTTGATGATACGACTTGGATCTGGCACGAAGAGGGTTTAAATCAACAAACAGGTCGTCGTGAGGCATCTACAACTCGTTATGAACTCCATAAGGGCGGTATTCTCAAGGTCCAAGAGGGTTCACGCTACACGTTTTTAGAAGGTGCTGAGCTGGAAAACTTTGCAAAAGCAACCCGACTCTATTATGAACAGACATCACGTGAAATCTATAAACGTGACCCACAAACAGGCCAAATCGCAGCCTAGCTTGCTATACTAGTAAGAGTAATGGGCGACGAAATCCTTTATTTAGATCATGCCGCAGCAACGCCAATGGACGAGCGTGTGCTTCGTGCTATGCAGCCCTATTTTACGGAACTTTTTTTCAATCCATCCAGTCCCTATGCCGCCGCCCTTCAGGTGCGTCGTGATTATGAAGCGGCCAAGCAAGTGATCGCCAGCCGTATTGGTGGTAAAGGTGATGAACTAGTCATGACGGCTGGTGCTACTGAATCGATTAATCTGGCATTCAATAGTATTGGCGGACATGTCGTAACAGCGACAATTGAACATCATGCCGTGCTTGCCGCAGCTAAACGCTATGAACATACGATTGTTGACAGTGACGAGCGTGGCGTCGTAACTGCAGCGGCTATTCAGGCGGCAATCCGTTCTGATACTCATTTAATCAGTATTGCCTTAGCTAACAACGAACTTGGTACTGTGCAACCTTTACGTGAGATTGCTTCGGTAATTCAGGCAGAGCGCGAAAAGCGTCGCATCGCTGGCGATACAGCGCCGATCTACTTACATACCGACGCTTCGCAGGGTGCTGGGCAATTGGATATTCATGTCGCTCGCTTAGGGGTTGATTTGCTAACACTCAATGCTGGTAAGGTGTATGGTCCAAAGCAAGTTGGTTTACTGTGGGCAAGTAGCCATGTGCGATTGAATCCACAGATTGTTGGTGGTGGGCAAGAGCGAGGTATTCGTAGCGGTACTGAAAATGTTGCTGGCGTTGTAGGTTTTGCCAAAGCTATGGAATTGGCCGATGATCACCGCAAGTACGAATCTGAGCGTTTGCGTAAACTGCGTGATGATTTGCAGACGAAATTAACAAATGTTTTTGATGATGCTGTAGTGTCAGGTTCGCAAAAGCGGCGCCTGCCAAGCCATTTACATATCTCATTTCCAGGTCTTGATGCTGAACGCTTAGTATTTGCACTGGAAATGCGCGGCGTCATGGTCGCGACTGGTAGTGCCTGTGCTGCAAATAAAGGTACACGTTCGCACGTTCTTACTGCGATCAATCTTGCGCCAGAAGTGGCTGACGGTAGTCTTCGGCTGACGCTCGGTCATTTATCGAATGATGAAACGATCGCAAAAGCCGGCGATATTATTATTGAAGAAATTACTCGTGAACGACAAAGGATGGCTGGGTGAAGACTATTTTAATCATCATCGTGACGGTGATCGCGATTATTTTAGGGCTCAGTTTTTTTCTCAGTCCAAATGATCTAGCTAGTTGTAAGGATACGCCTTCGGACGCAGTGAAGTGTCGCAAGGCCGATGCGATTGTGGCTATTAGCGGCGGAGATACGGCGGCCCGCGCCAATGAAGCCATTCGTTTGTATCAGCAAGGTTGGGCATCAAAGCTTATTTTCTCTGGTGCAGCACAGGACAAGTCAGGTCCAAGTAATGCAGAGGTGATGCGTCAAACTGCGCTCGATGTCGGTGTTCCTGCTGCGAATATTATTACCGAAGAAGAAGGTGAGACGACCAAGCAAAACGCTGAAAATACACAGAATATTTTTCAACAAAATGATATTACATCAGTTATTCTGGTGACATCTGGATATCACCAGCGACGTGCAAGCCTTGAATTTAACAAACGTTCAGGTGATACAGTGCAGGTCCGAAATCATCCCGTGGCAACCGACAATCAGTGGTCAAACGTATGGTGGATAACGCCAACAGGTTGGTATTTAGCAGTAACTGAATTTGTTAAGATTATTGTTTTCTACGCCGGAGGCACTAGATGACAAAAGTATATGTAGGCATGAGCGGCGGTGTCGACAGTAGTCTGACGGCTGCGTTATTAGTCGAGCAAGGCTACGATGTAACTGGCGTTTACATGAAAAACTGGACACAAGATCTGCCTGGTATGAAATGCCCATGGGCTGATGATTTGGCTGATGCGAAACGTGTCGCCGTGCAGCTAGGAATTGATTTTAAAGTCTTTGATTTTGAAAACGAATACAAGCAAAAAGTTGTTGATTACATGATCGATGAGTATAAATCAGGTCGCACACCAAACCCAGACATTATGTGTAATCAGGAAGTGAAGTTCAAGATCTTCCTCGAAACCGCGCTTGAAGACGGAGCGGATATGATTGCAACAGGGCATTATGCCCAAGTTGAAAATGGTGTGCTGAAAATGGCCGTTGATACTAACAAAGATCAGACATATTTCTTGTACCGGGTTACTGGCGAGGCACTTCAAAAGACTTTGTTCCCGTTGGGGCAATTTACTAAACCTGATGTTCGTATTATGGCCGAAGAGCGCGGGTTATTTACTGCTGCTAAAAAAGATTCTCAAGGCATTTGTTTTGTCGGTAAAGTTGGTATTCGTGAGTTCTTGTCGCAGTACGTTGACCAGGTTCCAGGCGAAATTATTGATAAAAAAACAGGCAAGGTGCTAGGCCATCACGATGGGGCTATTTTCTACACACTAGGCCAGCGTCATGGTCTTGATTTGGGCGGTGGTCTGCCGTATTACGTCGTTGGCAAAAATATGGATAAAAATGAAGTCTACGTTACTACCGATCTTAACGATGCAACACTCTGGAAGGCAACCGTTCAGCTTGAGCGAACGCATTGGATTAACGATGCGCCAGCAGCTGGGGTCTACAACATCCGTATTCGTCATCGTGCGCCTCTGACAGCGGCTGATCTAACATTTAATGATGGACAAGTTGCTTTAACGCTTCATGATGAGCAGCGAGCTATCGCGAGCGGCCAGTCGGTTGTCATTTATGATGGTGATGTTTGCTTAGGTGGCGGCATTGTTCTGTAACCTACTTCACTGATACTTTTCTTTATCTCGACCATAATAAAAATACAGCAACTAATGAGGAGGTGTACTTATGGGATTTTTAGATGATGCAAAAGACAAGGTTGAAGATGCAGTTGATGATGTAAAGAATAAATTTCATGAAGAAAAAGGCCGCATGGAAGGTAAAAAAGAGCAAGCTGAAGAAGACAAGAAGCGAGAGGAAGAGCGCAAAGCTCAAGAGTATGAGTCTGAGGAGATGGACGTCTAGTGACCATACTGTGGCGAATGTAATCTGAAACTGCTATAATAACAGAGATGAACGCCCAACAAATTCGCAACGCTTACCTACAATTCTTTAAAGACCGTCAGCACGAGATTATCGCGCGCGCACCCTTAATGCTCAAGGACGACCCAACGACCTTATTTACCGGTAGTGGTATGCAGCCTCTTCTGCCATACCTTTTGGGTCAAGAACATCCGGCCGGTGTGCGTCTGACCGACAGCCAAACCTGTCTGCGTGCGCAGGATATCGAAGACGTCGGTGACAATCGTCACACGACATTCTTTGAGATGCTTGGTAACTGGTCAATGGGTGACTATTTCAAGGAGCAGCAAATTCGCTGGTTCTTTGAGTTTCTTACGGATGTTGTTGGGCTCGATCCTAGCAAAATCTACGTGACGTGTTTTATCGGTGACGAAGCGCATGGTATTCCACGCGACGACGAAGCGGCGAATATCTGGCAACAAGTTTTTGCTGAAAAAGGCATCGATAACAAGATCGTTGAGCTTGGCAGTGCCGAAAACGGCGACAAATTGGGTATGCAGGGCGGCCGCATCTTCTTTTATGATGACGGCGAAAACTGGTGGTCACGTGGCGGTGGCCTAGATAAAACTCCAATTGGTGACCCGTGTGGTCCTGATAGCGAGGTCTTCTACGATTTCGGTCCTCAAAATCATGCCGATGGATATGGTCTCGCACACCCAGCCAGTGATAGCGGCCAATTCATGGAAATTGGTAACCAAGTCTTTATGCAGTATCGTCGTCTAGAGGACGGCAGTTTCGAGCCACTAGCTCGTAAGAATGTGGATTTTGGCGGTGGTTTGGAGCGTATCGCAGCCGCACAAATCGACAGTCCTGACGTGTTCCGCATTAGTATTCTGTGGCCAATTATCGACAAGCTTCAGACTTTGAGCGGTAAGAAATACGAATCACACACTGAAAGTATGCGTGTGATCGCCGATCACCTTCGCGCGGCAACATTCCTTGCCGTTGACGGTGTCGTGCCGGCTAATAAAGAGCAAGGCTATGTTATGCGTCGTTTGCTTCGCCGGGCGATTCGTTTTGCCTTCGATCTTGGTATCGAACAGAACTTCTTTGAACAAATCGTTCCTGTCGTTGCTGATCTTTATCACGATGACTATCCAGAAGTTGCGGCAAAACGCGACGAAGTTGTGGCGATTCTGGTGAAAGAAGAAAAAGTCTTCCGTCAAACACTCCGTAAAGGACTTGGTCAGTTGGCTAAATTCGCCGAAGGTGGCCTCACTGGTGCTGAATTATTTACCCTATATGACACTTACGGTTTTCCGGTAGAGCTTTCGACCGAAGAGGCATATAAGCAAGAAATTAAACTATCCGATAACTGGCGCCAAGAGTTTGATGACAAGATGGCCGAACAGCGTGCTCGTAGCCAGACGGCGACAAAGGGTACCTTTAAGGGTGGCCTTGGCGGTCAAACATTGCAACACAAAAAATACCACACTGCGACCCACCTGATGTATCAGGCACTCCGTGATGTGCTTGGTGATCATGTCGTGCAACGTGGTAGTAACATTACCGAAGAACGTCTGCGTTTTGATTTCTCTCATCCAGAGAAAGTCACTCGCGAACAACTTGATGAAGTTGAACGTATCGTTAACGAACAGATCGAAAAAGATCTCAAGATTAGTTTCGCTGAATATCCAACCGATGTTGCGATTAATGAAAAGGGCGCATTAGGTCAATTTGGTGATCGCTATGGTGAAACGGTGAAGGTTTACCAGATGATTGCCGATGATGCCGATGCGCCATTTAGCTTTGAAATCTGTGGTGGTCCTCATGTAGATCATACTCATGAACTTATCGACGGTGGCAAGAAATTTAAGATCACCAAAGAAGAAGCCAGTTCGGCTGGTGTGCGTCGTATCAAAGCTGTTCTAGTCTAGCAATTCGTTTTGTTGGCCTAGGTGAGATTCAACGATAAAATCGAGCCCATTCTTGTAAATGTCATAATGCGCCTGACTACTACGATCACGGTGTGCTATGCGTCGTAGTATCTCTTGAGAAGCTTCTATAGAAGTGAACTGTGCGTTGGCTGCAGATTGTGGCTGCCTGTGATTCTCGGGCGTCATATTATTGGGGACACTTAGGGAATATTGGTACTTCTTATTCACTGATGCTCGGCTATCTACGCTAACCGGGGCCTGCATAATCAAATCATATTGCATCGTGTGGTCGTATGGCTTCATGATCCGCAGTTCGAAGTCTACCGTTGATTCAAAATAAGCTGAGTAATTATCTTCCTCGAAGTTTGGGTTGTTCGAAAGCCCCTCGGTTTCATGGAAAAGAATATCCTGCGCTTTATAGTGGTCAATATCGATACGCGAGGGAGCAATTTCACTTAATGCATCAAAGATGTGATTGGCACTTTCTACTGAATCATCCGTGATCTGATCTAACACTCCCGATAGAGCACTCTGCTTATCTGCAGGTAACCTCTCTGAAAGATAAGTGATAAGGCGTGCTGTACTTATGAGATGGGTGCTTTCGGTGTTTTTAATTTTCGCCTCCCAATATCCAAGTGTGGACTCACCTGCTTTAGGGCTTGTTGAAAATGACATGGTGCCATTATGTATAGCAAAAAAGTACTGATCATCGTCGTTTTTAAATCCACGAGACATACTAAGTTGGTGACGTGTGGGAGGTACAATGCCTAGCATACCCTCGGGTGGCTGTTCGAGAGTAGTAATGCCTTTTAACGACTGTGTAGACATGGTAGGGGTTGCCTGTGCTTCTAGTAAATTGGCATAGCGGTAAATGTCATTATTGAGGCGTGATCGATTAAATGAACTAAGGTAGACCTCTTGTTTGATGGAGTGTTGTTGTCGTGAGAGGGGTGATTGCTCATATGACTTTGACATGTTCTGCATTATACCATAAAACAATGAAAAATGCAATATTCTACTACCACAAGCGCAATTGGGGTATAATAAATACTAATTATGGTTTTCGAAAAATTACGTAGCAAAGCGCAAAACAAGGTTGATAATGACTATGTGGTCGCTCTGGACATTGGTACCGAGTTTGTGAAAGCGTTGATCGCCAAGCTGACCGACGACGACCTAGAGATCGTTGGTGTCGGTCGTGCCCGTCAAGATATTAGCGACATGCACTCTGGTGCGATTGCGGATATCTCTGGCGTGGTTCGTAACTGCGAAGAAGCCTTGTCTGCTGCAGAAGATCAAGCAGGCCTACAAGCCAAGCGCGTCGTTATTGGTATTGCCGGTGAGCTAGTAAAGGGCATGACGGACACGATTCGTTACCGTCGTCCGCAACCAGATCGTCCACTTGATGCATCTGAGATGGAATTTATCATCGAGAAAGTCCAAGAACGCGCGCAAAATAAAGCCCAGCGTCAGATCGCTCTCGAGACTGGCAACGAAGACGTCGAAGTGAAACTCGTTAACAGTGCGCTTGTTAGTATTCATATTGATGGCTACAAGGTGAGTAATCCAATTGGATTCCAGGGTAAGGATGTTGCTGTACAGATCTACACCGCCTTCGCGCCCATGGTTCATATCGGTGCGCTTGAACGTGTCGCTGATGAGCTAGCGCTGGAGTTGGTTGCTGTTGCAGCCGAACCATTCGCTGTTAGCCGTGCCGTCCTTGGTACTGATGCTAGTAGTAACTTTACAGCTATCCTAGCGGACGTCGGTGGTGGTACGACAGATATCGCGGTCGTCAATGATGGTGGTGTTGAAGGTACCAAGATGTTTGGTATTGGTGGACGAAGCTTTACGCGTACGATCGCCAGTGAAATGGACCTTAACTACGATGATGCTGAAAAGTTGAAGGTAAATATCGATAGTCCGCAGATCAAAGCAACGGTCGTCAAAGATGCGAATGCCGCGATCGATAAGACACTCGCTGTTTGGCTATCGGGCGTTGAGCTTGCACTCGATGACTTTGAATCAGTTGATCATTTGCCAAATCGCATCCTCCTCTGTGGTGGTGGTGCTAGTTTGACCAAGCTTGCTGAGGCATTGTCTGAGCGTGATTGGTATAAAGATTTACCATTCACCAAACGCCCAACGGTACAGCACATTTCGCCGTCAGAAGTAGCCGGAATTACTGATACGACCGGTGGTGTGAATGACCATACATTCATCACCGCCATGGGATTGCTACGGGTTGGCTATGATACAATTATAGGCAGTAGTGACAGTGATACGATTAAAGATAAACTAAATCGGATCTTACGCAT
Organism: Saccharimonadales bacterium (SeqCode); assembly: GCA_036382575.1. GTDB lineage: Bacteria > Patescibacteriota > Saccharimonadia > Saccharimonadales > Saccharimonadaceae > UBA6022. The sequence goes on from DASVHL010000059.1 coordinate 7,711, forward strand.
ATAAACATGAATAAAGACGTTATATACATTGATGTAGAAGATGACATTACCGCAATTCTCGGTAAGGTTAAAGACGCCAACGCGAAAATTGTTGCATTAGTGCCGCCAAAGCGCATTGGTGTTTTGCAGAGTACAGTTAATCTTCGTTTGCTAGCCCGTGCGGCCACTCAGGCGAAAAAGCATCTAGTGATTATTACAAATAACCCGGCTTTAATGGCACTTGCTGCATCAGCAAAACTGCCAGTAGCCAAGAATCTGCAGAGTAAACCCGAGATTGCAGAAATCGCAGCGCTATCGGTTGATGACGGTGAAGATGTCATCGACGGTGCGCAGCTACCAATTGGTGAACACGCCAAGACTGCAGGCGTAACACCAGCCTTGATCCCAGTACATAACGCTGCTGTTGACGAGGCTATTAGCGAAGATGTCGCCGAAGAGTTACCGCGTCGCGCCCAACCACCGGCACCTGGTCAGACCCTTGCCAAACCACGTTCGAAAAGTGGTATAAAAGTACCTAACTTTGGCGATTTCCGTAAAAAATTCTTATTGATTATTGGTGTAGCAATTCTACTAATCGCATTCCTGATCTGGGGTATTTTCTTTGCGCCGCGTGCAACCGTTCAAATTACCGCTCGTACAACCGATTCGTCGATCAATAACGCCATTACTTTGGGTGATAGTTTGACGACTGATGTAACGGCTAAAACGCTTCGATCTGTCACGCAGTCTACAAAAAAGACTGAAGCTGTAGAGTTCCCAGCAACAGGGACAAAAGATGTCGGTGAAAAGGCAACGGGAACGGTGAAGTTTTCAACAAACAATATTAGTAATTTGGGTACGACGATTCCAGCCGGCACAACACTGACGTCTACTTCAGGTAAAACCTTTACAACTGATCAGAGTGTCACGATGACTATTAGTAACTATCAAGGTGCCAATGTTGCCGTGACGGCTGGTGATCGCGGTGCAAGTAGTAACGGCGCTAGCGGTGCGGTCAGCGGCGCTCCGTCTGGTATTTCTGCGTCTATTGTCGGCTCAACGGCTGGCGGTACTGACAAAACAATCACTGTTGTGACTGCAGGGGACGTTCAAAAAGCAACCGAACAATTAAAACAGCAAGATTCTGCCGCCATTAAAAAAGAACTTACAGCTAAATTCGGCAAAGATATCGTGGTGATTGACGCGACCTACAAAGGTACTCAAGCAACTCCAGTCGCAGCACCTGCAATCGATCAAGAAGTTCCTGCTGGCACCAAGCCAAAACTGACGAGTGAAGTAGCCTACGCGATTAGTGGTATTGATAAGAATGAACTTAACGATTATCTAAACGACAATTACACTAAACAGCTTGAAGGATTGAAAGATCAGCGTACTTACGATAATGGTATTGGTGGCGTCACATTTACGAATGTGAATGCGATCGAGACAGGCTTTACAGCTAACATTGTTGCCACTGCCAAGATCGGTCCAAAGATTGAAGATTCAGTCATTAAGGACACTGCCAAGGGTAAGCGTTACGGTGAAATTCAATCAAGTATCGAAGCGATCTCGGGTGTTGATAATGTTGATGTTAAGTTTTGGCCATTCTGGGTGTCATCTGCACCAAATGATGCCAAACGAATTACCGTAGAGTTCAAGTTGAATGACGACAAATAAGACGTTTGTAGCATTGGATGTGGGTGAAAAGCGCATTGGCGTTGCTGTCGGTGATAGTGGTGTCCGGATTGCTGTGCCATTTTCCACCGTCGACGTAGACGGTACCGAGATTGCACAGATTGCTCGAATCGTTATCGAAGAAAAAGCAGAAACGATTATTGTCGGTTATCCGCGCAACCAGTCTGGCGAAGCAACGGCACAAACAGCATATGTCGAGAAATTCAGTGAACAGCTGACTGACATTGCGCCATCGATTATTTTTCAGGACGAATCATTAACAAGCGTCTTGGCTGAACAGCGTCTTCAGTCATATAAAAAGCCATACAGCAAAGGTGATATCGACGCGCTTGCAGCGGCGATGATCCTGCAGGATTACATGGAGCAAACCTTATGAACAATGATATTAAGCCAGTCCGACCACCGGTTACCTCGCAGCCTCAGCAGCCTGCGCCGCCGGTTAACGCGGCTCCATTAGTACAGCCTCAGACTCCATTAGCGGAACAGCCACCGATGCCTGCTGCGTCTACGGACGATACTATAGTGATTGCGGATGCTCCAAAACCATCGCGCAAGCGACTATTGAAATGGATTATTATTGGTATTGTAAGCCTGCTCGTTATTGCCGCTGCCGCTATTAGCACCTGGTACCTCCTTGCGCTACGGCCAGTTGCTAGTGGCGATGTCGACAAAGTTCAGATTGTTATCAAAGAGGGGAGTTCGCCAGTTCAAATCGGTAAATTGCTTGAAGAAAAAAAGGTTATTCATAGTCAATTTGCGTTTGACATCTATACTCGTTTGTCTAAATCTCGTAATAATCTTCAGGCGGGAGCGTTTACCTTGTCTCCGGCTCTTAGTACACCACAGATTGTTGATAGTCTGGTTAAGGGGTCTGTCGAAGAATACAGCGTGACATTTTACCCTGGTGCGACGTTAAATACCGTTGCAAATACGGCTGATAAAACACCATCGCATCGTCAGGTGCTGGAAAAGCTTGGGTTTAGCGATGACGAAATCGATGCTGGCTTGGCAGCTGATTACAGTGACTTGCCACTATTTGCTGATAAGCCAGCGACTGCTGACCTAGAGGGCTATATTTACGGTCAAACCTACCAGGTGGCAGCAGGTTCAACGGTTGAACAGATTCTACGCCGTACATTTGCGGAATATTATGCACAGATTGAAAAGAATAATTTAATTGATGGTTTTAAACAGCAAGGACTTAACCTGTACGAAGGTATTACTTTGGCCTCGATTATTCAACGTGAAGCATCTGACGCTACGGATCAAAAGCAAGTTGCCCAGGTATTCTTTACGCGGTTAGCTATGGGGATGATGCTAGGCTCAGACGTTACCTATCAATATGCAGCTGACAAAATGGGTGTGCCACGAGATCACACACTTGAGTCGCCGTATAACACTCGTATTCACACCGGTTTGCCGCCAGGCCCAATTGGTTCTCCTGGAATTACAGCTTTGCAAGCGGTTGCCGGACCTGCAGCAGGTGATTACGTCTATTTCCTGAGTGGTGACGATCACAAGACGTACTTTGCTCATACGAATGCAGAGCACGAGGCAAATATTACGAAACACTGTACTTACAAGTGTTCATTGCCATAAACTTGACAAATTAGCATAGCTACAAAATAAATTGACTTATAAAACAAGAGTTGTTACAATGGTTTGTAGCACATTTGTGATTTACATTACTGAATTGTTTACGAATTAATTCAGCGAGTGGGAAGTCTAAATCATGAATGAGCCTACCGACAAATGTCGCAAGGATACTAAAAAACACTTTAAACCTAATATCAATTAATTATAAGGTCGACAAGTATCCCGTTCTATTTGCGAGAAGTAAGACAGAGTAAGGTAGAGCCTTTGCAGTAATGCAGACGGCAGGAGAACGATCATTCGTGAATCTGAATCCGCTATGAGCTTTGCTCAAGCGAAAACTGCACAGTTGAAACAAGCTATGCTTATCGGTCGCTCATATCGCTCAAAGCGATCTAAAAGTGGTCCAAAATCGACTGTAATAGCAGCATATTCTGGTGTATTCTTGCTAGTCATTTCAATGGTAGCTATCGGTTACCAACCACCACAAAAAGTAGATAATGTCGCTAGTGCAATTAACCCAATTGCACCCGCTGAATCTGCCAACTCAGACCAGCCGTCCGTCGATCAAATCGTCGCAACTAATGTTGCTGCCGGTATTGCGACACGTGCGAACTTGCCGGTTGCGACTAATATCGCCAACCAGTCGGTATCATTGGCTATTCAAAGCCAATTGGCACAAAACGACACCAATACCATTACTAAACCACAGATTATCCAGCTTTCATCGGCTAACCGTGCAGTGAAACAACACGTCGTTAAAGACGGTGAAACGGCTGAAAGTATCGCTACCCAGTACGGTATCTCAGTCGATACGGTCAAATGGGCAAACGGTTTGACTTCGAGTACGGTTCCTGCGGGCAAAGAACTAGCAATTTTGCCTGTTGACGGTGTTCATTACACTGTTCGTGCTGGTGACACAGCTGACAGTATTGCTGCGAAATTTAATATTTCAGCGCAAGATGTTACTTCGTTTAACAACCTCGAGATCAGTGGTCTAGTTGTTGGTAATAAGATTGTGCTTCCTGGCGGTATTATGCCGACCAACGAACGCCCTGGTTACCAGGCACCAACAGCACGTGTACTGACAACTAACGTCTACAGTAACTTCCGTTACGCTGGTGGATTTGGTGGTGGTGATGTCTTTAACTCACACCGTAACACTAAATCAACAACACCCGGTAACACTAACGCCTGGGGCAACTGTACCTGGTACGCCTGGGAGCGTCGCTATGAAATTGGCCGACCATTGCCATCTGGTGCGCTTGGCAACGCTGCGCAGTGGAACTCGTCACTAAGCGCGTACTTCCGCGTTGACTCAGTCCCAGAAGTCGGTGCTATCTTCCAGAACGGTGGTGGCTACGGACACGTTGGTATCGTTGAAGCAATTAATGGTGACGGTTCACTCGTCGTCAGCGAGATGAATAACTACGCTGGTGGTGGCTATAACTGGATCAATAACCGTATTATTCCAGCCAACCAAGTCGGCAGCTTTAACTACATTCACTAGGCCGCATATTTAGACAATTACATTCGCCTCTGTCAATACAGGGGCGAATTTGTTATACTAGTAATAATTATGTTCGTCGACACAGCAAAAGTATTCATTCAGGCCGGTAAAGGTGGTAACGGTAGTGTTAGCTTTCGTCGCGAAATTTATATCGATAAAGGCGGTCCAGATGGTGGTAACGGCGGCAAAGGTGGCGACGTTGTGTTTGAAGCGTCAGAAAACGTTAATACGCTGATTGACTTTCGCTTTAAGCCAGAACTAAAAGCTACCTCTGGTCAAAATGGCTCTGGCCAAAAGAAACAAGGTCGTTCAGGTGAAGATATGATCGTCAAAGTGCCTGTTGGTACGCTAGTACGTCGGGGTGGTGAACTTATCGCCGATCTGACTAAAAACGGTCAACAAGTTATTATCGCCAAAGGTGGTGATGGTGGATTTGGTAACGCTCACTTTAAATCATCTGTTCGCCAGACCCCACGTATTGCGGAATTGGGTGAAATGGGTGACACTTTCGAGGCCGAACTAGAGCTGAAATTATTAGCTGACGTTGGTCTAGTAGGCTTCCCAAATGCCGGTAAATCAACATTTTTATCTGTGGTCAGTAATGCTCGTCCTGAAATTGCTGATTATGCCTTTACGACGCTGACACCAAACCTTGGCGTAGCTGACATTGATGACGGTAGTTTATTGATTGCTGATATTCCTGGTCTGATCGAAGGTGCCAGCGAAGGCAAAGGGCTAGGAGATGCATTCCTGCGTCATGTTGAACGTACTGCGGTTCTACTGCATATGATCGATGTGTATAGCGATGATATTGCCGGTAGCTACAAGACGATTCGTGCAGAACTTGCTAATTACAGTCCTGAACTGGCAACTCGTCCAGAGGTTATTGCACTGACTAAGGCTGAAAGTTTCGATGACGAAATGATTCAAATGCAAGTAGATGCCGTTCGAGCTGTTGCTGGCAAGAAGGCTGAAGTATTCGCCATCTCTTCAAGTGCTCACAAGGGTGTCAAAGAAGTGCTCCGTGCCCTCCGTGTCAAAGTTGTGGCTGCTCGTAGTATCGAAAAAGAAATTGATGAAATCGATGAGGATACGGTTGTGATTAGTCTCAGTGACAAAGAGATATCTGACTCTTGGACGGTTGAAAAAGACGAAGAAACGGGACACTTTATCGTAGTAGGCGATAAGGTAGAGAAGTTTGCCCGCCGTACGAACTTTGATAACTACGAAGGCGTAAATCGTTTGCGTGACATCTTGAAAAAGCTTGGCGTTAACCATGAATTAACCCGTGCCGGAGCAGTTGGTGACAGTGTTATCGAAATTGCCGGTCACGAATTTACCCTTCTCGAACAATAAAACTGTTTAATATTGTTGACATAAATGCACTTATGTGCTATTATGCATACACCATCAATTGAACGACTGTTCTTGATAGGTTCATTGACAAGTTGGATAATTAGATTGCCACAGCTTTCTGCGTAGTATATTTTAGTGCCCAGTAAGCTGTGACAATCGCATAGCATATATCTTTGTGCCCCCCGTTATACGCATCGCCGCGTAGTGGGCACCTTTCGGGCGTCATCCTGACGCAATTTGGAAGGAAGTGATTCTGTTGACAAGAGCATCTCCGATGCGAGCGACGCTTGCCGTCGTTACACTCAACAAAATTTTCGTCTGAACCCTGGCCGGCGTCCTCGTCATCATCTAGGAGTAAATGTGGAACATTCCACAGGCTTTACGTGATTGAGCGCTTTCCTGCCGGGTTAAGCACCGGCCTTATCGAAAGGTACAGAAATGCATCTGTCTGGTTTTACCTAGTAAAGTCACCTCGCAAGAGGCGTACCACCCCGTAATTGGGAATAACCACTTTGTCGTCAAAAACTGTTAAGTGGAAGGATGGCTAGATGATTCATCTGTTTGGTTTTACCTAGTACTACCGCTCATCCGTCGGGTGAGCACCGACGTCACAAAAAAACTTCGATGATTCGAAAGGTGCGTGATGAAGGTTAGACCGCAGCACTCCTAGTTTAGGAGTGCGCCCCGAGAATGATCCCGTCTTCTGCTTATGAAGAGGGTTTGTCTGCCTAGAGGTAGGATGTTTAGAGTACTGTTCACCTTATACTGCAAGGGATACCTCATATGAGGTCTTGTCGAAAAGGTTCTAAAAGAACATACCCATCCATGGACACGTGTCCCCTCAGTTGCTCATCTTGTGTGAAGATGGCACGGACGAAAAATAACTGAATATGTTTTACCGGGGAGAGTGAAGTCTTTTGGCTTCACTCTCCCCACGCAATTTATCCAACTTGTCAAAATATACGCACCACCCGGTGCGTTTTTCTTTTGGGTAATATTATTGACAGTTTGTTAATTTGAAATTATAGTGACCTTAGCCTCAGATGTCGGTGACCTCTGTATGGTTCATTGACAAGCTGGATGAAAGACCGATTCGATACACGATAGGACAATGATCATGGAAGAGATCTATCAATTTGTTGATATAGAGTACACTCTCGAAAGAGAGGTTCCACCTGAACGAGAGCTGACGGTTCTGGTTCAAATGGGTGGCTATCAGGCCCATGGCATGATACACAACGATAGGCTGACTGGAAGTATCAGTTTGGCTATTCCCGCGAGTAACCCCGAGGAGGCCATTGGCTTATTGGCCGAGCCGTTGAGGTCTATTCGAGCGGTCCTGGGTGCATTGTCCATCACTTCAATAGACGTGATGGATGAGAATACCAGACGCGCGCGGGTGACTGAACTTGTTGGCTATAGCGCAATTGCCGAAATGGCAAATGTTAGTCGTCAGCGAGCACGTGACTATACTCACGTCAGTGGGTTCCCGCGGCCCCTGACTCGCACGCAAGATGGTCTCGTGTATTCTCGAGCCGACGTGCAACAGTGGCTTGATTCACGAAAGCATGAACCTTATGGTTTCCGAATCATTAAGTAATGCAGAGGTGTTTACCGGTGTGGGTTATTTTTATCTACACCGGTAAACACTGTCATCCAACTTGTCATATTTTAATGATTATTTACGCGCTCGTTGGCGTGTTTTTATTTGGTGCAATAATAACTGCTATAATACAAGTAATGGTTAAAACTTTCTTTTTTTATGACTTAGAGACAAGCGGTTTGAGTGCTCGTGACGATCGGATTATGCAATTTGCAGGTATTCGCACTGATATGGATCTTAATCCGATTGGCGAGCCGCATAACGTGCTCGTAAAGCTAAACGACGACACCTTACCTAGCCCAGAAGCATTAATGGTGACCGGCATTACGCCGCAGCAAACGCAGGCTGATGGATATACCGAAGCTGAATTTGCAAAGTTGTTGATGGAAGAGGTATTCACTCCGGATACAATCGCAACTGGATTTAACAGTGTTCGGTTTGACGATGAATTTGTCCGTCATTTATTGTGGCGGAATTTTTACGATCCGTATGAGTGGTCATGGAAGGATGGTCGATCTCGTTGGGATCTGCTCGACATTGTACGTATAACGCGTGCCCTGCGCCCAGAGGGGATCGAATGGCCAGTTGTTGACGGCAAAGCGGTGAATAAACTTGAGCTGCTAACGAAAATAAACGGCATCGATCATTTCAAGGCACATGATGCGCTGAGTGACGTTGAGGCCTTGATCGCAGTAACTAAACTGATTAAAACCAAACAGCCACAGCTATATGACTATCTGCTCAAGATGCGCGACAAAAACGAAGTTAAGCAACTGGTTAATTTAGATGTAAAGCAGCCATTTGTCTATGTTAGTGGTCGTTACGACGCTAAATTCAACAAGGCAACGGTGGCGTTTCCATTGACCTCTGGCAAGAATGGCAATGTCGTTGTCTATGATCTTCGCTACAATCCAACGCCATTTTTAAACATGTCGACTGATGAATTAAAAAAGAAATTATATGCCAAATGGGAAGAGCGCCAAGCTGATGATTTCATTAAGCTGCCAGTCAAAGAGCTACAGTACAATAAAGTACCTGCGGTAGCGCCAGTAGGTGTATTAAATCAAGCAGATGGTTGGACGAAAATAAATCTAGATTTGGCCACCGTCGAAAAGCATAAATCGATTTTGCTATCCGCGCCTGCATTTGCAGAAAATATTCGCAGTGTGTTTGAGGCCCAGGCGGAATTTAAAAAGTCAGCTGATCCCGAGGCGCAACTGTATGATGGTTTCGTACAAGACCGCGATCGACTGCGAATCGAAACGGTTCGCAATGCTGACGCTCGTCAGTTGGCTGATTTTCATCCAGAGTTTACGGACGAACGACTTGATCCACTACTACTTCATTACAAAGCTCGTAATTATCCGCAGAGTTTGAGTCAAGACGAATCTCGTACATGGGAAATGTGGCGTGCAAATCGTATCAGTGCCAAATTGCCAGCCTTTATGCAGTCACTACATAAAATGGCAACAGCCGAACAAGATGAAAACAAGCAGTTTATCTTACAGGAGCTGCAGCTGTGGGCTGAAAGTATTATGCCAACTGATCTATCTGATCAGGATGGCGAAGCCTAAATCTCGCTATAGCGGCGCTTTGGTAAGCGACTGCGATAGGTGGTGTAGCGATTTTTTAGACGAGTAACTAGCTGAGCGTAAAATGCTTGACGAGTAACGACCTGTGCAATGACGTACAGCGCAATAGTCGAGGTGAGGATAAACATAACGGACGGTGGAATTATAAAATTTGTTCCAGGAACCGCACCAACGAGAAGGAAAAGAAGCAAGGCGTCGAAGAAGCCAAATTTAATAAGCGCACAAAAAATAATGATGCCTGATGCGATAATTAAAATGTTTCTTTTCATGTCCACCTCGTTTCTCTGTTAATTCACATACGAATATAGCAGTCCTGTCAAAA
>DASVHL010000060.1:0-3914 GCA_036382575.1 Saccharimonadales bacterium (SeqCode)
AGGTAATTATGGGTAATGGTCCGATTAAGATGTCTCTTAAGGATGCCGAAAAGAAGACAAAAGAACGTAAAGATGAGGATGAAGGCGGCTACAAGTCTCAATTTAAATTCGCGCCATCTGCAGAATTACCACCAGAGCCTAAGATTACCGCTGAAACCTATCGAGGTGCTCCAATTGCAGAGCATATTGTCGATGTAGGCATGGCAGGAGAGACTTTATGGAGTCCACAAACCCTTGAATTTATACGAGATAATCTTGAAATGTATACTAACGTCGAGAAGCAGACGGGTGTTGCATGGGAAATTATCGCTGCATTACATTATCGTGAAGCGAGTATGGGTATGGCAAACCCTGCTAATGGACAGGGTGTATTCCAGCTGTATAGTAGCGGGGCGTTCTTTAAGCCCGGTCCTGTTACGAAGGAAGAGTTTACTCGCCAGGCGGTTTTGGCGGCAAATCTTATGAAAGAAAAAGCAAAGGGCGGCGCTGTTCAGGGGGAATTATCACTTAGTAATCCTGACAAGGTAAAAGATACTCTATTTTCGTATAACGGTCGAGCCGCACAATACGGGCAACAGGCTAAAGCATTGGGGTATAATTTGCCCGCAGAAGGCTCGCCATATGTTATGAATTTGGCAGACGATGCGCGTAATAGTAACAAGAATTCTAATTGGGGGCAGATCTTAATTGATAATGGTCCTTTGGGTAAGGCCAACCAAGCGCCAGGTGCTTGGGTACTTATTGATGGACTAATGCGCATTGAACAAAAAGCGCATGATCAGGCTGTTGCTAAACAGCAAGCTGAAGCACAGGAGTTTGAAGCTAAAAAAGCAGCCGAAAGAAAGGCTGCCGAGGAAGAAAAGCAAAGAAACCAACGACCTACTTCTGAAGTTGAACCGTTCACTGCATGGCATGACCCAGTTCCTGCAGGTATTACGACGTCAAGTCAGTTCGGCATACGCGGTTACGATGCGGCAGGTAATCCAATAATGCATACGGGCATTGATTTTGGAGCTGGCATGGGCACTCCATTCTATGCTGCTGCAGGCGGAACAGTTTCAGTATTTGTGTCTGGTGATGTTCGATCAGAGGCGTGGTGTCAAAAAGCGATTGCAGGTACGGGAAATGGTATGAATGTCGTGAAAGATCCGTACCAAAAAGAAGTACATGTCACCACGAAGATTGGCAATGATACCTATGTAACGATCTATGCTCATATGAGCGAAGTGTCTGTCGCTCCTGGTCAAATTGTAAAAGCCGGTGAAGCGCTTGGCAAGACGGGAAATTCAGGCTGCTCAACCGGACCACATGCGCACTTTGAAGTTCGAAAGAACGGTGTGCCTATCGATCCGAATACAATCTTAGGTGGTGCCATCCAATCTTCATCATCTGAAATAAAGGCGGAGGACGATGGACATTCGCATGATGATCATGAACATGGTGTCGGTGCGACAGCTGCTTTAATTGACGCACCGGTCGCTGAAATAAAGTTGAATATCGGTGAGGCAATTGCTATAAATCAATCAGCTGATGAGGGGCTGCTGAAGATCGACCACAGTATCGATACTTTGAAAATTCCAGATGTAACAGCGACCAATAATAATCCTAACGTCGAACAAACCGTTAGCCAAGCTATCGAAAAAGCTAGGCTAACGGCTGCAATATCTAATGCTGCTTTAGAGCGTGCACGAAATAATGACAAAGCACTTGTAAAGTAAACGCCAAGGAACTCAATTAGTTAAGTTGCTTGGTGAATGCTGGTCACCTTCTGTGTAAGGAAGATGACCAGCGGGTGCCCATAATGGGTGTTTGGTGTAAGTTAATGATCAGTTAGTGATCAGCTGACTGCTATTCGCTCTCGGCTGCTCTGGCTTCCTCGTATTCCACCTGAGCTGCAGCGGCTATAGCCAGCACCTTCTGAATGTTTTCCGGATTATCGGCAAACATCCTTTTGGTTACTTCCTCGATTGAGGGTTCTTTTGTAGCTAGCTGAATTGTTTCATTTCGCTCCTTCATGCGGCGTTCGATTTCTGCCTTCTTCTCGGACTTATCCTGAGTTGGTTTGCTGAAAATCCTGACAGCAACTTTGAGGTAGTCGACAATGGTCGACAGACCGACGTCTTCGGGTCGTACCGAAACAATGTTGCCACCATCAATCCAGTCGCTGTGTCGAACCAGCAGAATGTTCTCTCCGGTCAACTCGTTTGTTTCAGGGTCATAACTGAACCCAAGATCACGCAGAAGCTGGTCGGGATCTGTTGTCCACAGCGGCGGCGCCTCTATTTGCTTTTCATAATCATAGCGAGGCTTTACCTCTTTTGCGGCTATGATGCGAAAAATCTCCAAAAACATTTCTACCGTATGGCCCTCGCTTTCTTTCGCTGCGCTTATGACGATGGTTGAACGTTCTTGAAGTTTTTTCTGATGGCCCGCCTTGTGAAGATTGATCATCGTTGCGATGACCGTTCCGTGCGTGTCGGAGTTACCTGCAAGCGCCGGGAAGAGCACCACGTCTGATTCCAAGAACATGAGCTCGTTGGTTGCGTGACGATTTCCGTTGCCGGTATCGCCCCAAACGACACTAAAGCTTGGTCGAAGGACGTTGAACATCTGCCATAGGTCCGCCATCGAGAACATGTTGTCTGTCGCGTTTTCGGATGAGAGTAGCGCCCAGACGGTCGTCTGTTCGAACTTTCCGAGTGACTTGGTCGCCTTGAGGTGATCCTCTACGAGACTCGTATTCTTCACGACATCACTAAGGATTGCCTGCGAATCACGATTGAGATTGTAGCGACTTTTTACCGTTCCGTCGTTTTCATTTGCTTCAACAACCAGGTTAGTGGTTGACGTTGCAAACGCAAACAAGGCAGCCAGGTAGACAATTAGTGGTGTTTTGCCAGCACCACCCTTGGATGCCATGACACATAATACACGCTGCCAGTCCTTGCTGGTACGTACAATCTCGCGTAGTTGATAGCTGTAAAGAAAGTACTCGGCCCAAAGTTCGAGCTCCGTTTTCCATGCCAGCAATGCGGCTGGGTCACTAGCTGTTGTTGGCCACACGTACGATCCCAATTTTGAGTCTCGCACCTTTTCGTACCAGGCTGTCGGCTGCTGTAGAGGGTTGGGCGTCGCGGTACTCTCGGCAGGCGTATGCCTGTTTTCGAGCATCTTGACGATCAAATCCATCAGCTCTTCTATGCGAGAAATGTAATTGAGTCCGGACGTGATGTTTTCGTCACTGATGCTGTGCTGACGGTCAAGGTTATCTTGGGTGTCGGACACAGATACGATGTCTACTTCGTCATGTCCGTCTTGCGCAGGTGCAAAATGCATTTGTTTCTGTGCTGACTTCGGTGGTGACGATGGCGCCGGTCGTACGGGTTTAGCCGCTTCTTGAATCGACATTTTAATGCCTCTTTCAGTAATAGTAGATGAAGGATCGTTATTACACCAAGTTTTTAAAGAGCATCTCACCTGATACTCAAACTCGGTTCCTAAGAAGAGAGCGAATTCCAGGGAGTTGGTTTTCGCTGTTTGTTTGATGCTGATTATATCATTTTTATGCATATTTAACAATAGTTTTGCATAATTGCATAGCAAATTGTATCGTCTAAATAATTTCACTCAAAAACGGTTCAGAACAGGTATAATAAGCAGTAGATGAATGCTAAGCTTGAAGCCAAATTAAAGACATTACCACGTAGTAGTGGTGTGTATTTTCATAAATCCGCCAAAGGCGAGATTATTTATGTTGGTAAAGCGGCTGTTCTAAAGAATCGGGTACGCCAGTATTTTCAATCAACACGTGACATGGACATTAAAACTCGAGCACTGGTTGCGGAAATTGAAGATACTGATTGGATTGAAACGGAAAGTGAAATTGATGCGTTGTTTCTAGAATCTGAAATGGT
>DASVHL010000061.1:0-2445 GCA_036382575.1 Saccharimonadales bacterium (SeqCode)
GTGCGAAGTTCTCTCTCGATTCCGTTTATGTCGAAATTTGACTGCGGCCGACGCCTTCCGTTGTGGATTCTGCGGCTCATGGCGGCTCCTCTTTTTCGTAGGAAGAACGTCAAAGCAGATGCTTTGAGTTATTTTATTTAAACATACATATATAATGTGTCAAAAATTACTTTTCAAAAGCACGTTTGGTGTATTGAGCAATAGATATAGATCCTGCGATTGTAGCGCCAGCTAACGCAATATGACCAATGCCCTGTGCGATTTGTCGTGTTTTGACGAGGTCCGGTCGTTCTGTTTCAAGAGCGCTTGCCATAGCGTATCCGATAAATGCGGCACTCTCAGCACCCATGGCGATCTTCCCTGCCATTGTTGGCCGAAATGACTCACCGGGATGGTTATGTGCCATAACTGCAGTTAGACCGACACTCGCGACACTTCTTGCACCGATGACAGCGATTGCTGGACGGGGAATAACTTCTTTTCGCCATCCGTTGATAGCTGCAGACCCTATGCCGACTTTGTCGACGAACGTATCATAAAAAGCGCCCGCGTCACTTTCTTGATTCATCATACGTGCAACCCACCCGTCACCTTTATCGCCTAGTCTGGCAAGTGAGAAAATAAGAGCTCCTTTTATTGTATCGATATGAGCTGCGCCATACAGAGATGCGCTAAGATTAGCAGTTGTGATTGCTGATGCGTACGTGCGTAGATCTTTTAGGCGAAAGTTGCGCTCGAGGTTTGAGGATGACATGTAGTCAGTATGTCATGGGCCCCTATTTCACCTCAAGCACAAGGGTTATGACATAAAAAGCGCCGGCTCACCCCGAAGGGTGGCCGGCTTGATTTTTTGATACAGGACAGAAGCAGCTAGCCTTCTATTCCGGTGCCACAAAGTTGGAGTCGTAATGCTGCCAGCTCTTTGGCGACGCTTTCCAGGCTGATCTCCGTGTATTCGGGAGATGCCGTCAGGGGGATGTCGGCCAGCGGGATGATTCTGCCGAGGCATGACAACGTGTCTGACCCCTCCAGGCTACTCAGTCTGATCAATCCTGCAACTCCTTGTGCGACAGCGTAATTGTTGAGTGCCGGTAACTCAAACCCTGAAAGTGTGATCGGCATCACATCTTCGGTGTCAGTAATGACGCCTCGGATCAAAATACCTGGCCGCCGTTCGTTGGTCAGTTCATTAACGGCCTTATCGATCATTGACTCTAGGCCTGCTCGGGCAAAACCAAGGCTCTCGCGTGCGCTAACCGTGTGGTTGATGACGCTCTTGAGCTGGTCATTAATTTCATAGCGATCGCTCATAACACTTCCTTGTCGGTCTTTGTATCAAAAGTTCCTGCGGAACCTCTGATACAACGATGGGTTGCGCGTCGAGGTTCGACGCAATGAGAATATTTATATCATAAATTCATAAAATAATCCACACGCCTTAAAAGACTGAAGCCGCCCCGCAATGGGGCGGCTGTGAAGCGCGCATTCAGTCTTTAAGTCTCGGAAAGGGCCGGCATGCTAATGATCTCTTCCATCGGTCGAAGGCGTACGATCTTGTCCGGCCGGGGTCCGTTGCCGTGGCAAAATGCTGGACGATCCCGCGGCTCGAAATCGCAGACTGTGCCACTCCAGTCTTCGATTTGATCAGCCAGGTCCTCTGCACCTGTGGTGACAAGTGCGTTCAGGATGAATGTTTCGCCAAGTTCGGGATTACGCTTTTTGATGCTGCGAACCATGTCGATGACTTGTTGGTATTGCTGTTCTTCATCAGGATCCAGAAGAACGAAGGCGCCGTGTGTTTGGGATGATGACATGACATGCTCTTTTCTGTGAATGCGCGCTGTACTCCGTAGAGCACTAACGCGGCTCGATACGGTAACCTTTATTCTATGGATGGGATACATTAAGCGCAAGCGTAAGGGGTACAGAATAAAAAGTGCCGGCACGCCCCAAAGGGCGGCCGGCGAACTTTTGATAAACAGTGACTATTCAAGGGCTGTTAGTGCATCAATGTGGAACTGAAACATATCATCGGGAATGTCCGTTCCTCTGCTTAGCGCTTGCCGGGCGGAGTCGGTCATGCGTTCCAGGTAGGTGCATATGGCACGGGCATCGAACGGCATGTACTCCTGTTCTTTCCCCCCGCCATAGGCGTGTGTAAGTATCCCGATACTTCCCGAATCAATTAGTAAGACCACGGATCGTTCGTACGTGCCGGGTGGCTCCTGAAAAAGTATACGCGCATGGTCTGGACCACTTGCAATAACTGTCTGAGGCCAACCGACTAGATCGATGATCGTTTTTCGAATCGTGACTCGCGAGCCTTTATTGCTATTCTCACGGCAGCGTTTTGCTGCGTCGCGTATTGCATTGTCCAAAATACTTACTTGCTCGTCAGAATACCGAGGTTTTTTCATCCTATGACCTTCCGAGGGTTGTTTATTA
>DASVHL010000062.1:0-2884 GCA_036382575.1 Saccharimonadales bacterium (SeqCode)
AGAGGGAAATTTGTCAGTTGCTTACCGCGACAAACGTTGACATCCAGGTCGCCTTGACGGTTGTAAACACCGACGATCATACCTTGATACACAACAGTACCAGGACCAACGAAGAGTTCACCACGAGCGGCTGCGGCATCAAGAGCATAAGCTGTGGTTGAACCAGCTTCGGTAGCAACCAATGCACCATTACGGAGCTGTTGAAGCTTAGCACCAAGTGGCTGGTAGCCATATGGCAAGCTGTTCATGATAATCGTCCCCTTAGTAGCTGTAAGAAGTAGGTTACGAAGACCAATCATTGCACGAGTTGGCAAAATATAGGTTGTACGAGTAGTGCCAGCGCTAGTTTGTTCTTGTTTCAAGAGAGTCGCACGACGTGCACCTAATTCTTGACTCACGGCACCGAGGAACTCTGCGCCAACTTCAATCAATAGTTCTTCGACAGGCTCTTTAGTGATGCCATCTTCTTCAATTGTTACAGCTTGCGGACGACCAACTTCAAATTCGAAATCTTCACGGCGCAATGTTTCAATCAAAACAGAAAGGTGCAATTCGCCACGTCCTGAAACGATAAATCCAATACCCTCTTCACTTAGACGAAGTGACACGTTGGTTTCAAGTTCTTGACGAAGACGATCACCAATTTGGCGACTCGTGTTGTACTTTGCCTCTTTACCCTTCATTGGGCTGGTGTTTGGACCAAGGTACATGCTAAGCGTTGGAGCTTCAACATCAATCACAGGCAATGCTTCTGGATTTTCTTTGTCGGCAATCGTTTCACCAATATGCGCATCAGCAATACCAGTCAAGGCAACAATATCACCCGCACCAGCTTCGCTAATTTCTTCACGGTTCAAACCACGGTAACCAAAGAGCTTATCAACCTTAGCGTTAACGAGTGTTCCGTCACGCTTAATAAGCACAACTTGGCTGGCTTTTTTGACATCGCCACGAGTAATACGGCCGATAGCGTATTTACCTAGGAAAGAATCGTACTGCAACGAAGTAACGAGTAGTTGGAATGGCTTGTCGGTCTCGACAGTCGGTGCAGGAATATCATTAATGATAGCGTCGAAGATAGGAGTGAGATCAGTATGTTCTGATGGATTATCAGGTAATTCCGTCCACGCTTTACCTTCACGGCCAATTGCATAATATACAGGATAGTGTAGTTGACTATCGTCAATCGCAAGTTCCAAAAAGAGGTCTGAAACTTCATCGATCACCTCGTCAATACGGCGTGATGGCTTGTCGATTTTGTTAATAATAACGACTGGCTTCAAACCAAGCTCAAGTGCCTTTGAGAGCACAAACTTAGTCTGTGGCATTGGGCCTTCTTGGGCATCAACAACCAAAAGAACACCGTCGGCCATGTTAAGCGTACGTTCAACTTCACCAGAGAAATCAGCGTGACCCGGGGTGTCAATAATGTTGATCTTGTAATCACCGTGATAAATCGATGTCTGCTTAGCAGTAATCGTGATACCACGTTCGTGTTCCTGGTCACCGCTGTCCATGATCAAATCTTGGCTCATTTCAGCTTGGTTATCACGGAAAGTATTTGACTGTTTTAGCAGTCCATCAACCATCGTCGTCTTTCCGTGGTCGACGTGCGCAATAATGGCGATGTTGCGAATAAATTTAGGGTCTTTCATAAAAATACGCCCACTTATTATGGGCTCCTCTAAACAAAGTTTAACAGATTGGGTCTAGTTTTTCAACCCTTAACATTCATAAGCGGGTAATGCCATATATTCTGTATAGGAAGTCGTACCATTACCATTGAATGCATAGATGCGATCAGTCGCACACGGGCCAGTTTCATCTTGATTTTCATCAATGATATACGGATTACCACGGGCATCTCCTGCCTTTAGCGACTCAAGATTCACACCCGCTGCTACTGAAATTTTATTAATATTATCATAATAGCGTGTCCAACAGACGTGCGTTTTTAGCAGATTCTTAGGCTCATCTTGTGTCGTGTTATAAGTCGCGGACGTACACGAGCCTGACGACCAAGTGCTGTTTGTAATGTAGCGCAGTGATAGACCGGTATTAATACGTGCCATTCTCATCGCTTTGGCGTAACTTGCTATATCACTATCACGCTTCGTATTGATTGCTCGCGTCTGAATACCGTTATAAGCAACTATCGTAATTGCCGCGAGAATTGCAATGACCACGATCACGATAAGTAATTCTACAATGGTAAATCCCTGCGATCGCTTCGTTATCTGCATACTGTTTATGATTATACTAAAAAACACCCTGATCTGGGTGTTTTAATAATTTTAGTTAGACAAAGCACTAAATGATTTTCCTTTTGCCAAAGTAAGCAGTCAGCATAAGAATCAGCGCCGTAGTGGCTAATACGCCATCTGCAATTCCAGCAGGTAGCATGAAGACCATGAGAATCATCGTGATAATACAGCTAATGATAGAGAGAACCAAGCCCCAAAGCCGGTTTTTTAGCAATCCAATAGCCCCGATAATTCGTGTGATACCAAAAATACCACTCATAGCCATCATCAGATAGAGGTTATCCTGAAAATATGGGACGACGAATGAAAAGTAGTGACTCGAATCCCTAGCATCTACGCCTAAGATAAGCAGTGGTATAAGTGCTAGGGCAACACTCAACTCCATAAGGCCACCATGGATAATCATGAGGATTGCTGCTAATTTATATTGTTTCATCATTCTGGCCTTTATAAAGTATTGGCTTAGTTAAAAATTAATAAATTCTTGGTGGAGATACGGGGACTCGAACCCCGGACCTCTTGCATGCCATGCAAGCGCTCTAGCCAACTGAGCTATATCCCCATAGGACTCCGCCGATTGTAGCAAAAACTCGCCTCTATTTCTAGTGGCGAGCTCTCTG
>DASVHL010000063.1:0-6497 GCA_036382575.1 Saccharimonadales bacterium (SeqCode)
AAGACTATCGTTGTTGTTCTGAGGCCTATAGGTCGCTCGAGGGTAGTAGATATGATGATTGTCCGTTTTAAGCTCGGGATCATTCTGGTCGATTATCGGTACGTAATCATCCCACAAGAGAGACTTGAACTCAGCAAGTGCAATATCGGGTTGGGCAAAACCGCGTGCGTCTGCTGGGTATGGTAGTCGATTTCGTACTTCCTTTTTGGCAAGGCCGGTCGATAGGTCGAGCCATTTGGCAGGTTCACGCCATGCATCAACGGGCGGTAGGCGGCGAGACATTGGTCGGTCATTTGCACGCTTTGGCCCTCTATACATTACTAGTCACTCTGCCTCAGTACACACTTCATGCTTATGTTATAAAGCATCTACGAACCGAATACAAGACCTATTTTTCAGTAGTATTTCGGGCAGTTTTTAGCATGTCAGCAAACCATACTAATTCAGTGAAAAGTTTTGCGGCCTGTTTATCGTAACGTTGCTTAAATTCATCATGCATAGCACCGTTTTCATCAAAGATATTTTGAATGTATGGAAAATACATATCCCAGCTCATGACAACAAGACCAAGTTCACGGATTGCTAGACAAAGTTGTTCAACGGCACGGACGCCACCCCAATTGCCATCACTTACGCCGGCAACGGCGACTGGTTTGTGGTTATAGTTGGCAAGTTCACTGTCGAGCATGCGTTTCAAGCTACCAGGAAAGCTATGGTTATATTCAGGCGTTACGATAAAGAATGCATCAGCTCGTTCAGTAATTTCTGTATAACGAGCATCTTTACCTTCTGGATCGTTGCCATCACCAGCAAAATTAAAATCAGTTGGATCAACATAGATAATCTCTACGTTAGGTAGTTGGCGACCGAAATCCGCGATATATTGTGCGGCTTTTGGAGAGCGACGCTGCGCACGGGCGGTCCCGGCGATAACAGCGATGGTAAGTGGTTGGGTCATGATGAATTCCTTTTACTAGACTTAATGTATTTAGTATAGCAGTCAGACTGCACTAACAGAGATAAATATGGTACGCTAAAGGGTATGAGTTCTGCCCTTACCTTTGATATTCGCCACCGTCTCGACGGTGCGCTAGCCCGTACAGGCACAATAACAACACCGCATGGCGCGATTGAAACACCCGCATTTATTCCAGTTGGCACTAAAGCAACGTTAAAATCTTTGACACCCGAACAACTTGAAGCACTAGGCGCCCAAGCGGTCTTAGCAAATGCATACCACCTGTATCTGCGTCCTGGATCGGAAATTCTAGACCAAGCTGGTGGCTTGAATGCCTTTATGAACTGGAAGAAACCAACGTTTACTGATAGCGGTGGATTCCAGGTGATGTCACTAGGCGTTGGATTTAAGAAAGTTATCGACATGGATGGTAGCGTGACAGAAAAGCCACTTAGCAAAAAAGAAAAGTTAGCTTGGATTGATAATGAAGGCGTGACATTTAAATCGCATCTTGATGGTAGCCGCCATCGTTTTACGCCAGAAATTTCGATGCAAATCCAGCATCAAATTGGCGCAGACATTACTTTTGCCTTTGATGAACTAACGACTTTACATGATTCGTATGAGTATCAAGTTGAATCACTTCATGAGCGCACTCACCCATGGGCGGTCCGTAGCCTGGCGGAACACAAACGTCTCAATGAAGTGCGATCTCATCGTCCACCGCAGGCATTATTTGGTGTTGTCCAAGGTGCTAATTACGAAGATCTGCGCCGTGAATGTTCACGTTTTTTGGGTGCGATGGATTTTGATGGTTTTGGACTTGGTGGTGCGTTAACGAAAAAGAATATTGGTGAAATTGTTAGCTGGATGTGTGAAGAGCTGCCAGAAAATAAGCCACGTCATATGTTAGGTATCAGCGAGCCTGATGATATCTTTGCCTGTATTGAAAACGGCGCCGATACATTTGACTGTGTCTCACCTGCTCGCGTTGGACGAAACGGTGCGTTATATACACTTGATGGCCGTCGCAACATTACCAACGCCAAATATAAGGCAGACTTTACACCATTTGATGCAGAGTGTGACTGCTATACATGCACGAACTACACGTCAGCGTATCTTCACCATTTGTTTAAATCGGACGAATTACTTTCCAATACGCTTGCGACGATTCATAACGAGCGGTTCATCGTTCGGCTAGTTGACGATATACGTGCATCAATTGCAGATGGGACATTCTTTGATTTTAAGGAAAGGTATCTTAACCGATATTACGCAGCGAAACGCAAGTAGTGATATAATTACCTCATTATGAAAGTAAAAATCGAGATTGATACAAGAACCTTCGTTCGCTTTTGGCTAGTCGTAATTGGCTTTGCATTTGCGATTCTGGCTATTTATAGCGCACGCACAGCATTAATTATTCTTGGCGTTGCCTTTTTCTTGGCACTTGCCTTGAATGCACCGGTCAGTTATTTGGCAAAACACCTACCAGGTAAAAGCCGTGTCGGCGGAACGCTGATCGCCTTTGTGCTGGTTGTCGCACTACTCAGTAGCTTTATTTTCTTGGTTGTACCGCCGATTGTTGAACAGACGGCTAAGTTTGTTGACACTGTGCCACAGTTAGTCGATACGGCAACAAGTCAGTGGCGTGGTCTGGGTGCTATAGTTGATAAATACCACTTACAGCCACAAGTTGACAGTGCTGTTGCCTCAATTCAAAAGAATTCAACCGCATGGGCAGCAAGTCTCGGTCAGAACCTGTTATCGGGTGTTGGGTCTGTCTTGTCAGTGTTTGTGTCGGGCTTCCTGGTGCTCGTACTTTCATTCTTGATGCTTGTTGAAGGTCCGGCGTGGTTGCGTCGCATCTGGAATGTCTATACCGATATCGATCGCATGCACCGAGATCGCCGCATCGTTAACCGCATGTATAACGTCGTGACTGGCTATGTCACCGGGCAACTGACAGTGTCAGCCATTGGCTCAATTATGGCCGGTCTTATGGTATTTGTGCTAAGTCTATTTACAAATGTGCCAGCTAACTTGGCCCTGCCGACAATTGCCATTGCCTTTATCTTCTCGTTGATCCCAATGTTCGGTGCAACGATCGCAGGTATACTCGTAACCCTATTGTTGCTCTTTAACGATGTGAGTGGTGGTATTGCCTTTGCTATCTTCTTCGTAATTTACCAGCAGGTTGAAAATAACTTTATTTCACCGACGATTCAATCGAAGAAAGTTGAACTATCGGCATTGGTTGTTCTTGCCTCGGTGACCATCGGACTTTACGTATTTGGTGTCGCGGGTGGTATTATCTCTATCCCAATCGCTGGCTGTATTAAGGTTTTGATTGATGAATATCTCGAACATGCTAAAAAGAAACGCGTCCAAAGTGAAAAACCTTTGACGAAATTGGTCAAGAAACTTCAGGGCGAAGGCTAATACATACCCCGACTATTAACAACCCCACTGGTAAAATAGTGGGGTTGTTAATTACAATAATGTTCTTATTGGAGTAGCGTTGTTGGGGCGTATTCCCAGATGCTGCCGCCCGGTGTGTCGCGAATCGTAATTCCCTTACCTAGCAACTCATCACGTAGACGATCGGATTCGGACCAGTTCTTTTCATCTCGGGCTCGTTGGCGCTCAATAATAACCTGCTTACTGTCGTCATCAATATCTGGCGTAGATGATTGTAGTTGCAGCCCAAGAACTTCGTCAATGGTGTTCAAAACCTCTTGTAGGCCATGTTGGTGGATACTGCCGAGCGATGTGGTATCAAGCTTGGAGAATGCCACATCGACGATATGAAGTGTTTCTGGTGTGTTTAGATCGTTATTCAGGGTCTCAATGATCGCTTGTGAAGTGGCCTGTAGGGATACGGAGTGATCGTCGAGCGACTTGTCGTCGTCATTCTGCAATGTGTCATGGGTTTGATGACGCAGTGCGGCAATCGCTCGCCAGTGGTCTAATCGATTTTTAGCAGCGGCAAGGTTTTCGAAGCTAAAGTTACTTTCGCTGCGGTAATGACTCTGCAATACGAACATACGGTAATCAAGCGCACTAAAACCACGCTCGGCGAGATCTTGCAGCGTGTAGCCATTGCCAAGACTTTTACTGATTTTAGTACCATCTGCAGTGAGGTGGTTATTGTGTAGCCAGAAACGAGAAAAGAGTTGCCCGCTGGCACTTTCGCTTTGCGCAATTTCATTCGTATGGTGCACGGGAATGTGATCAATGCCGCCAGTGTGAATATCAAGTGTTGGACCAAGGATCGACATGGCCATCGCAGAACATTCAAGGTGCCAGCCAGGAAAGCCCATTAGCTGTTGATTTGGATCAATCAATAGGTCGTTTGGTGTTTGCCATTCCATGTCACGTTTCTCACCTGCTGGCGTGAATTTCCATAATGCAAAATCACTGGCGTTGCGTTTTTCGGGATTAAATTCAACACGTGCGCCTGCTTTTTGTGCCTCAAGATCAAGGCTAGCAAAATCTGCATAGTTTGCAAATTTGCTGGTGTCAAAATAAATACCATCAGTAATTTGATAAGTGTAGCCTTTTTCTTTGAGGATGCGCACGAGATCTAATTGTTGCGGAATAAAATCAGTAGCTTTTGTTACATGCTGCGGCAGTAGTAGGCCAAGCTTTTCCATGCCACCCATAAAATCTTCCGCATACATTTCGGCGACTTCCCATGCAGTTTTGCCTTCACGGCGGGCACCTTTTTCTAGTTTATCCTCGCCGTCATCAGCATCACTTGTTAGGTGTCCGACATCTGTAATGTTCATGACACGCTCTACGCTATAGTGATTTGCCTGCAGGGTGCGAACTAGAGTGTCCCAGTAGATATAGGCCGCCCAGTTGCCAACATGCAAATAGTTATAAACAGTCGGGCCACATGTGTACAGTAGTGCCTTGCCTTCTTGTTGAGAAGTGAACGGTTCAATTTTCTTTGTGAGGGTGTTATGCAGTTGGAGTGTCATGGTTTTCAAGTGCCTTGTCGGTTGCGGTTACTAGTTCTGAGATAATTGTATCGTAACTTTCATATGCGCGGAAGCCAGCAGCGTATTGATGGCCACCGCCACCAAAGAATCCGGCGACCTGCTCGGCAATTGGTGTATTGGCACGTAGTTTACCAGTGATTTTACCGTCAGGATAGGTTTTGATAGCAACGCCAAGCTCAACGCCTTCAACGAGGCGCATTTCATCTAAAACAAGTACACTCGGGTTGTACTGGTCACTGTACTTTTGAATATCTTCCCAAGGGATGTGAACGACAGCTAATTTGCCATCTAGCAGGTATTCTATACGGCTGATAAGTTCGCCTTTATAGGCTAAGATCTCAGGAGATTTCTTCATGAATTCACGGCGGCGTTCTTCGATGAGTGAAACTTTAGCACCTAGTTCAGTTAACTTGCCCGCGACAAAGTAGGTGTTTGGTGTGACATTTTGCGTTGTAAGCCCCAAGCTGTCGGATAGGAGTGCGACAAGCATGTTTTCGGCAGCGGCCTGATTGATTGTCCAGCCAGCATCAGCAGCCAAACCGTAGATCACTTCACTGGTTGATACAGCATCACCTACAAGCAGTTCGTGTTCAAATGGCAGCGATGATGTTACTTCTGAATGGTGATCGATGGCAAGAACAGGATGAGATTCAAAGTAATGTCGACCGCCCGGAAGAGCAAGTGTTTTACTGATCAGCGTTTCACTAACTGTGTCAACAATGATCGCCAAATCTGCCGTCATATCGAATTCGGGTACGACACGATCCCAGCCTTGGATGTAGCGCATATATTTTGGTATTTCGACGTTACAATAGAGGATCACCTCTTTGCCTAAATCACTCAAGATTTCCTCAAGTGCAAGCGCGCTTCCTAATGAATCGCCATCAGGGTTTTCAGCCTGAATAACAATGATTTTCTTGGCATCGGCGATCAGTTGGGTTGCGGGTGTAAACATCACTTTATTATAACAGAGGTGTAATAATACGTCATGACTCTATTGACACATACCATTTATAGTATTAAATTACATCAAGACTACATATTTATGTAATCGTACATTGACTCAGAGGTTGGTGAAGTTATGAAACGGAATGTAGCTGTGTCATTGGCAATTAAGCCGCCGCTGACACCTTGGTGGCTTGCTATATTAGTAGTATGGGAGGTCTTCCTGTGGTACATGCTATTGGGCATTGAAACTGATGGCATGAAGCCATACATTGGCCAGACCGGGGTGCTGCTGATTGGCACCCTCTTGTTCTTTCTTGCCGTTATAGTCACTCCAGGTCTGATGCTATGGATTATCATCAGACTGGTGCGTACGCGTTTAGCTAAGCGGCAATTGGCCGATATTGACAAATAGCGCACTATGCGCTATAGTTGATATCAAGCTTAATACCGGACTCCAGCTGTCCGATCGTGGTAAGTTGGTCGAGGCCCCTGCCCCGCCTCCCACACACCACAAAATAAGCTGGCCGCCGGAGGCGGGGTCGAGAGTTTGGACATACGCAGAGTCCAGTAATCCCTTTCCC
>DASVHL010000064.1:0-4642 GCA_036382575.1 Saccharimonadales bacterium (SeqCode)
GAATATGACAGAAAGTGAGTTTTCTAGCTCTCAAGTTAAAGTTTTACCTGGATTAGAGTATTTACAATACCTGATCTCAAGAACACCACCAAAAACCATAACTGATCTAACAGAAGAAGCGTGGACGGATATATGGACGCAGACACTACACATCATTCAACTTACTCAAGATTACTTGATGACAAGATCTCCAAAAGGGAAGTCGCCAGACGAAATCGAAAGCCTAATCCAACAACTCGACTTTCAAAGGCTTGGAGTTCGCGTAAATAGATACCCTTCAATGCTTGGAGAGTATTGGAATAACGTGTTTGGTCCATATGACACTGACATACAAAAACATTACGGAATCACAGCCTCTGACCTCACGACAGGACTAGAAAGAATTGCCGAGTATCAGAAAAGAGGCATAATGCAAAGATATGTTGATTTTCGGATAGCTATTGATACCCTGCAGAATAAAGCTGAAGAAATGGGATATGAATTTGATCCTAACAATCCAGAAGTAGATGAAAAATACAGAGAAGCGTTACAAACACCAGAGCTAAAGCCGTTATTCGACGATGTACAAAACAAAGCACAGTTCGTATATACCGAACAGATCTTTGAAATAACAGATATTGCTGAGTTGCCTGATTCAATTATGGATGCGCTTTCTATTGTGCCGGGCGAAGATCCACTCACAAAACTCACAGGCCCAAATTATGATGATTTAAGTCCATTGTCTACTTCGCCATTACATTTCAAGCCATTCTTAAAAATTGACAGTAAGTATTACACATTTTATCATTCAGGTCTGGAAGATAAAATTTTTGAACTAATAGAATTTGATCTTATAAAAAGGTCAGAAGGTATTAATCCAAAGACAGAGAAGCAACGCTCAGATAAGGTAGAGCAACTATCCCTTGGTCTATTAAATAAGGCGCTAAATTCAGACCAAATCTATCAAGCTGTTTATTATGATAACCCAGATAAACCAGGGTCATTAACAGAATTAGATGGAATGATAATAGCTGGCGACAATTTAATGCTCATTGAAGTGAAGTCGGGCAGGCTTTCTGAGGGCGCATCGAGAGGTGCTCCCAAGTCACTCACAAAAGACATAAAGTCTTTGATTCTCGAAGGACAAAGACAATCAGAAAGAGCAGAAAAGTACATTAAGTCAAAAGACACTGTTGAGTTCTACGATGAGTCAGGAAAGAAGAAGATTGTCCGTATATCTGCTAGTGACTTTAGAAATATATTCAGAGTTATTGTTACAAATGAACAACTAGGTTGGATAGGTTCACGTTTAGCACAACTCTCAGTCTTGGATGATAGCTTATCTGATTCAATGCCATGGCACATTTCATTTGATGATTTAATGGCAGTTTCAGAATTATTCGAAAATAAACCAATTGAATTCATGCATTACCTTGAAGCCAGACTCATGGCAGCAAAATCTGGCCCATTAGCACAAAGTGATGAAATTGATCATGTGGGGCTCTACCATTCACTAAATATGTATCACATGAATGTAATTGAAGGTGCCGACAGAATGACCTATCATGCATATGCTCAAAAAATTGATAGATACTTCATGGATAAAGATGGTAACGAACAATCTGAAAAACCTGAACAAAAATTACCACCATTTATAAGGCAGATCATTGATCAGCTCTCTGCATCTAGTTTCCGGCTGAGGTTCTTAGCCGGTTCGGTTGTGCTTGGATTTGATCAAGATAGTAGAATCATGATCAACTCAGGAATACGGAAGATACTTCAGGAGCGTTCATCCACAAGACACAAGTCATTAAAGGTCGTTCTAAATGACCAAGAAATAGGTTTGAGTATAACCGATGCTGCCGACCACGTTAGACAAGAAGAAACCGCTAGATGTGGAGTATTCATGAGACGTCAAAACCTTAAGCAATGGTTAATTATATACATTGAAAAGGGGACTCAGCTAGTAGTCAAAGACGTTGAGCTTCTGAAGAGCGAAGACTACACAGACGAGCAAATATCAGAAACCGAACTGAAGATCGATGCCGACATAGCTAGAAGAATCGAGAATGGCAAGATAGCTAAAAACCAATCTTGCCCGTGTGGGTCGGGTGAAAGATTCAAGAAGTGTCATGGCAAGCGATAGCGTAATTAATCCAGACAGTTTAATGCACGACATCAGGGAGCTGGTAAATAAATCTATATTTATTGAAAATATAGAAAGACATAACTTCAAATGGGATATGGCCATAGCCTCGATGGATACTATAGAAGATACAGAGCTGGCAATAAAATCATATTCTAGCCTCTTTAAGGATTTACCTGAAGGGCAGCTCTACCTGATTCTATACGGCTTGTTCCAAGCGATATTTATGCAACAAGATGCAGTCATTCATTTAGCGAAAGGTCTTAATTCAACTGAAATATCCATATGGAAGGATGTGGATGGTAAGAAAATTCGCGTTTTGAGAAATAAGTATTTTGGACATCCGACCGATAGCCAAAATTACAAAACAAAAGAATCGACCTTCCATGGTCTTACTCGAATTACTTTGTCGGCAAAAACAGTTACAGGTTGGACGTATCCGAATTTTTCTACAGAGCTCATTGATATTAGCGATGTGATTAAAATCCAACAAAAGTTTATTATTCGTTCGTTGATTAATATTCAGAACGATCTAAGAAAAAAGGAGCTAAAGTTTATGCGTCAGTTCAAAAATGAACTTCCCGAAGATGACTTAACATATCCACTTGGTAAGATATGGACTTGGGCGGTTAGCGATAGTGATAACGCAGGCGACGTTGCACCCATGGGTGTTAGTATGTTGTCTAGGTTTATTAACAATACAGAAAAAGAGTTAAAAGAACGGTTTGATAACTTACACGGCATTGATGCAGAAAGAGATATAGCGAAAGCAAAATATTGCTTAGAACAAATACGTAAAATGATGGCTATTTACCCTAAGAATGCAAATCATTCGTTTGAAGCAGATATTTACGTGACAGCTCTTCAAGACGTATGTAAGACACTAAAAACACTGAATACTGACATCAATAAGCAATTTAGGAAAGCCTCTTCAAATCACTAACCGGTATTAAAGTAGCTATGGCTCAGTCGAATGTGTAAAAGTTATATTTGAACTCATTATTATAGTTCTACTCTAAGCTGGAATATATTCCGTAACT
Source organism: Saccharimonadales bacterium (SeqCode) (assembly GCA_036382575.1). Taxonomy (GTDB): domain Bacteria; phylum Patescibacteriota; class Saccharimonadia; order Saccharimonadales; family Saccharimonadaceae; genus UBA6022. The sequence continues at coordinate 3,166 of DASVHL010000064.1, forward strand.
GTTATAACCCTCATACAGCTATATAGTTCAAGTAGTTCAATACAGATCTCGTTCCATTTCGATGTTATATAGTTCACCAAGAAAACAGCTCACCCTTGCGGTGGGCTTTTTTCTTGGTAAGGTTCACTTGTGAACCGAGAACCCAGAGGGTTCGTGAAGCGCCGCGCCACAAAATTAGCTCGCTCATTTTGCAAGCAAGCGAAAATAGGGAACAAAGTGACCGCCTTCCCAGTAAGATCACCAAGTAAAATACCCATCCTCGCCGATGGGTATTTTACTTGGTGTCATTACGCGGCAAGTAGGAATAGGCAACAGAGCGACCACCTTACGATATAAGAAAAACGGTAATCATGAGTGGCTTTTTTCTATGGTGGTTTTACCCAATAGATAGTACACCCTCACCAGATAACGCTATTGCTAATTTTAACAAAACATGTTATAATGCAATTAGTACCTTGACATCTATACAGAACGGAGGTGGTGTTCAGTTGAGCATCACACCAGTAGACACAGCCACGCTTAATAACGACCTCTGGAAACTTGAATACCAGCGACGTAGCTTTGATCAAAAAAAGCATCAGCTATCTGAGGCACTTGGCAACAAGGACCTTGACGGCAACGAGCGACTCCAGCTTTTGCAACTGCGAAACATTACCGAAATTATACTTGGTGATGTCGAGCGAGAGATTCTCAAGTTGCGCAAAAGCATTCGTCGAGCGGACAAGCGCGAACGAGCACTTGCAAAATCGCGTTTCATGCGACCTTCCAACAAATTTATAGATCCGTTTAATCGACTGCTCGGTCCGCTTCCGGAAGGCCTCAACACCTACCAGCCGACCGAAAAGAACCTTCGAAAAATACGGAACTATCGACTGCTTGGAGGCGTACTGATAGTTATTGCAATCACGCTGCTTATCAGCCTTTCGGCATTCGTGCCTTGGCTGGCGATCAGCCCGGCAACACTCATTACGTCAGCCCTTAGTACCTTTATGGATCCGACAGCCGCAGGTATAGTTACCTTGCCGATATGCATTGTCCTCATGGTACTTCTCTGGGGAGGTATCAAGAGGCCAAGCTATGAAGGCAAGGATATCGACGGCATGGCTATGTACGAAGAGCAGTGGTTCCGTAGTGGAGCCGAGTCTTGGACTGCAAAGCAACGCCTCTTCAGCTGCATCGCATTTGGTAGCGTCCATGTGATGAACATCTTCTACCCGCTAGCCAGCCTCATTGTGGTTGGCCTGATGGGCGGAGTGTTCATGTGGGTATACCTACGTGAATACAAACGAACAGGGAGTACGCGGCGTGCAACTTTTGCCTCGGCAAAGCTTCACGCAACATACAACCGTTTCGCCTTTCTGTATATGTTCGCCGCGATAGGCATGGGGTTCATACTCTCACTGCTTCCGTAGCACCGTACCGCCCCGCACGAACAGGTAGAAAGCCCCGCTTTCCCTGCGACTGCGGGGCTTTTCTA
>DASVHL010000065.1:0-5409 GCA_036382575.1 Saccharimonadales bacterium (SeqCode)
AGCAGCTGTTGTGAAAATCCTGAAGGATGCAAAACTACCAACAGAAGCCAAGCTGCACGAGGCAATTGCCTAGGGTACTATGGGCCGAGTAACAAGCGCGGTCGCCAAGGCGAACAAACGACTTCCAATCCAGCTAGCAGCAGTGCTGCTGGCTGGATCAACGTTGCTGTCTGCACTCCTTGGCGTACTGCGCGAACGTTTCTTGAACCGTTTGTACTACGAAAACTACCCAACGGGAATCGATGCCTACACGGTAGCATTTACGCTACCGGACTTTATGTTTATTATTTTGGTATCGGGTGCGTTGAGTGTCACCTTTATCCCAGTCTTTAATCAGCGCCTGGCAAAAGGTAATAAAAAGTCTGCCTGGGAACTGTCGACAAGCTTGATTAACTTCATGGCCTTGATTACCCTGGCTGCCAGTATTTTGATTATTATCTTTGCCGAGCCAATCGTGCAGTATATTGTAGCGCCAGGTCTGGATGAGGCGAGCCGTGCACTTGCCGTCAGTATGATGCGGGTGATTGCCGTTAACCCATTCTTGTTTGCAATTGCGACGGTCATTGCCAGCATGCAGCAGGCGATCGGGCGCTTTACCTTTTTTGCCCTGGCGCCAACTATTTATAACGTTGGTATTATTATCGGTACATTGTTCTTCACTAAAGGAATTACGATTTTCGGGTGGCAAGTATTTGAAGGTGGCATTATGGGTGTGGCACTGGGTGTGGTACTGGGTTCGATCCTACAGCTACTGGTCAGCTCGATTGGTCTATTCGGACTCGGGTTTGATTACCGGTTCAAGATTTTCTGGAAGAATAAAGGTTTTCGAAAAGTCCTTTCACTTTTGCCTGCCCGTTCACTCGACCAGGGGATGGACTACGTGGTTAGTATTGCCGAAACCAACCTGGCGTCGCGTATGGCGGCGGGAACAATTCGTGCTTACAACCAGGCGCTGACTTTGCATTTGATGCCGATTAACTTGATTGGTGTCGCGATTAGTACGGCAGCTTTTCCAAGTCTTACTGAACGGTTGGGCGCAGGACGCATGGACCTGTTTACTAAAGAATTACGTAATACGATTCGTATTATCATCTGGATCATTTTGCCGGTAGCAACGATCGCGTTCTTTGCTCGTGGCTATGTCGTGAACTTTATTAAAGAAGGTGGTGATCCACTGATGGCTAACCTCCTTGGCGCATTAGTCGTAGCGATTATTTTCCGTTCGATTTATCATATTGCTGCCCGCGGCTTTTATGCGCAACAGGATACGAAAACACCGCTGTACGTGTCTATTTTTGCTATTGCCCTCAATGTTGGTTTAGCAATCTGGTTTACGATGGGACTCAAATGGGGTGCGTATGGACTTGCTTGGGCACAGTCAATTGTGGCGTTAGTTGAGGTAGTGATACTCTGCTTTATTATCTCTAAGCGCCTACCCGAATTATTTAATAGTGTCTTTATGCATGCGTTGTGGCGGATTGCTACTGCAACAGTTATGATGGGCGTGACGAGCTATGTATTGGTAAATATTTTCCAGCTGCAAGATGTCGATCAAAAATTCCTCGAAACCTTCCCGAAGTTTATCGTGATTGTACTAGCTAGCTTGTCGGCCTACGTTTGGTTCAGTCGCATCCTTGGCCTGAAAGAAGCTGATCCAATTATCAAGCGTGTTAAAGCCGTCTTGTTTGGAAAAGCTCGCTAAAAATGGTATAATTTACCTCTGTAGTATGAACCAATCTCAAATTAGAAATTTCTGTATCATTGCCCATATCGACCATGGTAAGTCGACACTTGCTGACCGCATGCTAGAACTTACTGGTACTGTCCAAAAGCGTGACATGAAATCACAGCTGCTAGATAGCATGGATCTGGAGCGTGAAAAGGGTATCACGATTAAACTTGCCCCAGTACGTATGAGCCATAAAGGCTACGACCTGAATCTTATCGATACACCCGGGCATGTGGACTTTAGTTATGAAGTCAGTCGTTCACTTGAAGCCTGTGAAGGCGCAATTTTGGTGGTAGATGCCAGCCAGGGTATCCAGGCGCAGACGCTTGCTAACGTGTATTTAGCACTTGCCGCAGATCTGACAATTATTCCAGTGCTAAATAAAATTGACCTTCCAGCTGCTGATGTGCCGCGCGTTTCAGCTGAGATTATTAACCTGCTTGGTTGTAGCGATGATGATATTCTCAAGATTAGTGCCAAGACTGGTGAAGGTGTGATCGAAGTCCTCGATGCCGTAGTTGAGCGAGTTGCTCCACCGACAGGTGATGCCGATGCACCGACTCGTGCCTTGATCTTTGATAGCTACTATGATGATTACCGTGGTGTGATTCTGTACACCCGCGTTGTCGACGGTACGATTAAAAAAGGTGATACGATTCACATGCTGGCCACCAGTGCTGATGGTATCGCTCTGGAAGTTGGTGCCCTGAACCCAACCATGAAAGCTGGACCTGACCTATCAACTGGTGAAATTGGCTATATCGTGACTAACCTCAAAACCACTCGTGATGCCAAGGTAGGCGACACGGTTACGACTCGTCGTTCTCAGGCGAAAGATATGTTACCTGGCTATCAAAATGTCAAACCATTTGTCTACGCGGGCTTTTTCCCGGTTTCTAACGAGGATTATCAAGAGCTAAAGGATGCGGTTGAAAAACTGAGCCTGAGTGATTCGGCATTACAGTTCGAGCCAGAAAACTCACCAGTTCTTGGGTTTGGTGTTCGCATCGGTTTCTTAGGCCTCCTTCATATGGACATTGTCCGTGAACGTTTGGAGCGTGAATATAATCTTGATCTTGTCGTAACTAATCCATCGACCGACTATCAAGTCAGTCTGGCTGACGGTACGCAGGTTGATATTAAAAGCGCCAGTGACTTACCTGATGTATCACGCATTAAAGAAATTCGTGAACCTTGGATCAAGGGTGAAATTATTGTGCCAAAAGATTACATTGGCGCAGTGATTCAATTGATCGTCAACAAGCGTGGTCAGCAGCGCAATCTTAGCTATATCGACGAGCGAGCACTTATTAGTTTTGAAGCGCCACTTGCAAACCTGCTCACTGACTTTTATGACCAACTAAAATCAGTCACCAGTGGCTATGGTAGCTTTAACTACGAACTTGATAAGTATATTGTCGAGGATCTCGTGCGTGTTGATTTTTATGTGGCCGGTGAAATTGTTGACGCGCTTTCAGTTATGGCGCATCGTTCAGAGTCACAGCGCCTGGGACGCGAAATTGTCGACAAACTAAAAGAAGTTATCCCACGCCAAAATTTCCAGGTTGCACTGCAGGCAGCCATCGGCGGTAAGTTTATCGCACGTGCTGACCTGTCGGCCTATCGAAAAGATGTGACCACAGGGCTTTATGGCGGTGATGTATCTCGTAAAAAGAAGGTACTCGCCAAGCAGGCTAAAGGTAAAAAACGCATGAAGCGATTTGGTAAAGTGGACATTCCTTCTGAAGCTTTTACGGTAATGCTTAAGCGCGACTAATCTGTTATACTGGGACGAATGAACGAAATTGACCAATTGATTGACCAATACGAACCATCTGAACGTGCGGTCGAACTGATTCGTAATACCCACATTGCACTACTCGTTGGTATTTCTGGTGCCGGCAAAGACACTATCAAAAAGCAATTACTGGAAAAGCCCGACTACAGTGATATTATTTCACATACGACTCGCTCGCCTCGTGTAAATAATGGGGTAATGGAAGTGGCCGATGTTGACTATCATTTTATTGATGAGACGACCGCCAGGACTATGCTCGAAAACCATGATTTTATTGAAGCTAAATTTGTTCATCATACCGTGTATGGAACAAGTCTTGAGGAATTAGAAAAGGCGAGTAGCGCTAACAAGATTGCCGTGACGGACATTGATGTTCAGGGCGTGAGCGAATATAAAGCGATATCACCTAATGTCATCGCCATCTTTGTTATCCCGCCAAGTTATTCGATATGGCGTGAACGTTTAGCGCAGCGCTATGAATCGCCTGAAGCGTTTGAGGCTGAATGGACGAAGCGTCGCAATAGCGCAGTGAGTGAACTAACGCATGCCCTTGAAGTGCCGTATTATCACTTTGTTATTAATGATTCACTCGAGCGTGCCGTGACAGTTGCTGATGAAATTGCGCATCGCCCTGATGTATTCCTGCGTAAAGATGATGAAGCCCGTCTGCGTGCTCGCGATCTTTTGACGGCGATTGAAACCAGTCTCTAGCACTCTGTTTGCATGAGTGCTAACGATACGTTAAAATAGAGACATGACAGAGCGTCAAATCCAAATCTTAGCGGCTATCATTGAGCAGTATGCAGAAATTGCTGCACCTGTTGGTAGTGTTATCTTAGCGAAGCTGTTTAATGTGTCGAGTGCGACAATTCGTAGTGAAATGGCGCGTCTTGAAGAGATGGGATTAATCATGCAGCCTCACACCAGTGCTGGCCGTGTGCCAACCGATCAGGGGTATCGTTTTTATGTAAATACCTTGACCGAGCAGCATGCCAAGGAGGAGCCGAAACAACTTGATCGCAGTGCGAGAGCGATTGAGGCACGGGTGAATACGTATGGTGATCGTGCAGACCGAGCGATCCGCAGCGCGGTTGATAGCTTGGTGGATCTAACGCAAAACCTTGGTCTGGCGACGATTGGCGACGAACTATATATGAGCGGGATCGGCAATCTCTTTAGCCAGCCGGAATTTATGAGCGGCACCCATGCCCAGTCGGTTGCACGTTTACTTGATAATCTAGAGCCTTGGCTCCGTGAGGCAGCGCCAAACGAACCACTAAACGTTTATATTGGGGCCGAAAATCCAATTGGCAAAACCAGTGGCGCTAGTTTGATCATTAGCCGCTTTCGTTCACCGTATAGCGATCGAAGCTATATCGGTGTACTAGGTCCAACTCGCCAAAGTTATGGCAAAGTGATGCGCCTGGTCCGCCATGCCGGTGCCATGCTAGAGGAGGTGTTGTAATGCAAATTATAGATGTAATCGTAAATGGAATTACCGCCGTCGTTAAAGCGATTGTTGACGCTATCGTCGCAGTTATTAATGCAATCGGCGATGTCATTATTAGTTTAATTAATGCCATTGGGAATTTATTTTAGGGAGTAGACAATGACAAAAAGTAAAAAAGTAGAAGATTTAGAAGAACAGATCGTTGAATTAACAGGTGATTTGCAGCGCACCCGTGCTGACTTTGAGAATTATCGTAAGCGTGCCGAAGCAGACAAAGTATCTACCTATCAGCATGGTCAGTCAGCGGCGATTTTGAAATTATTACCAGTGATCGATAATATCGAGCGCGCCGTAACCTACACTCCAGAGGAGCTAAAGGATAACAAGTGGGTGCAGGGTATTTCAGGACTTGTTAAGAACCTGGAGAAAACA
>DASVHL010000066.1:0-6545 GCA_036382575.1 Saccharimonadales bacterium (SeqCode)
AAATTTGCTTCCATAGATGTGTATCTATGCTGACGAGCTGAAAACAGCGAAAAGCATTCAAATAAAATTCAGCACGCTATACTGGGTGTATGGCATCTGCATATAAAGTTCGACGAACGATTGTTGTTGTTATGGCTGTGATGGGGATGGTAACGATTCTTTTGATGCATCCTGATCTGCAGCAGCCGATAATTCAAACACCGCCGCCAAACACTGTCGCCAGTGGTAGTGCGGCCGATAGTCTCGCTCAACTGCCAGTTAAAGGAAGGGCACCAAAGACCGGCTATGAACGGACACAATTTGGTGACGGATGGACGGAGCTAAATGGTTGTGATACGCGTAATCGTATTCTGAATCGCGATCTCACCGAGGTTGCTGTAAACGAAAAATGCCAAGTAGTGAGAGGGGTGTTGCACGATCCTTACACGGACAAAGCCATTGCCTTTAGCCGTGGTGAAACAACTAGTCAGTCGGTTCAAATTGACCATGTTGTTGCACTTAGTAATGCTTGGCAAACAGGTGCGCAGCAACTAACACCAGATCAGCGCAAACAACTGGCAAATGACCCATTGGAATTGCTCGCGGTTGATGGTGATGCAAACCAGCAGAAATCAGATGGTGATGCGGCCACCTGGTTACCACCGAATAAAGCTTTTCGGTGTCAGTACGTCGCAAGGCAGATAGCCGTAAAAGCTAAGTATAAGTTGTGGGTAACGACAGCTGAGAAGGATGCGATAACACGAGTCCTTGTTAGCTGCCCTGGACAAAAGTTACCAACATCATAGCTGTAGTACCTTGTCAAAAATCCATCACAAGCCTATAGTTTGATCTAGCTAGAAATTTCTGGTGTACCTACTACCTCAGGAGTATGTCATGGCTGAAGAGCCAGTAGCGGCATTCGATGGCAGTATCCCTACGAGTATGGAAGAGTGTCAAAAACTACTCAAGCGTTTCAATCAAATCTCAGAGGATGAGAACGATGCGCTTACAACTCAAAAGGCCAATATTGAGAGTATGGCGAAGCAGACTGCTAGGATTGTCGATCCCATCCTAAAGGAAAAGCAGGCGATTCTAGATGCTTTCAAGCAATACTTTGATGCAAATCGCAAGTCGATTTTGGCAAAGTATGGTCGGACGATCACGTTACCGGAAGGAGTTTTTAAGGTAAGGGTTATACCGAAATCTTTGGAAGTACCAAAGGACGTAAAGCTTGTTGTTGCGTGGCTATTGGCTAGGCCTAGGCTGAAGAGGAAGTATTTGCGTGTCAAATACGAACTGGACAAAGAGGCGCTGGCTGTAGCAGATGCACGACTGCTGCGCCGTATGAATCGTTCAATTTCTGAGTTTTGGGCCGGCAGGCACGAACGTGTGTCGCTCAAGCTGCGAGATGAGCAAGATCCCATAGGTATTTCAACGCGACGCTACCCAGGCGGCAAGCCCTGATAACAATACTAGCTATGCCCCGAGCAGAAAACTGCTCGGGGCCTTATCATATTCAATATCTAGACGAATAAAGCTCAGCCTGGAAATTCTGCGCAATATTTCTAAATGGAATAGTCTTTAGTAGTCGCCAGATATGTATAAAAAAGTCACCAATTGTCTTTACGTAAAATATAAAATACATGAACGGAACTGATACGGTCAGTTCTATTTTTTTAGACAGCTTAATGATGCTGTCTGACCATATGACCGCTATTAGCCATATTGTTACTACTATCCAGCTTAGTGTTAGTAATAAATTGCTTCGCAGGGTAGCGGCGGTCCACATCCAATAGCCAGCAATAAGAATAATAAGTGCATATGAAATAATTAAGCCAAAAAGCCGAGCTATTGGCCGGGGGGATGAAAGGGAGAGTGTGTTTTGTGAATAAGTGATGTCACTCGTATATAACCGCAGCTCATTAGGTGCTGCTGCCTGCCTGGTTATGGTGATACGAGAAGCGCTCCGGAACGGCAAGAGACGAATAACTGTCAGCGCTTTATAAATAATATTTTTTGTCAGTCCAACAAATTGTGGTGTAAGAGTTTGTATAGACGATTCATTGTATAGGTTCTCTCTTAAGTAAAGATGGGTCAAGTGATCATTAACGCTGAACCGCGCCATAGCGTGTCGCAGAGTCTCTTGGGTAATTTGAACTGGTTGATCAAGTGTCATTACAAAATCGCTTGACGGTACTTTTTTAATCGCACGATGTATAACCTCATGATGGGCGAGAGATGCGCTAGCGTTATATAGTGTGAGAGGTGTTTTAGAATGTGATTTTTGATACTCTTTTACGATTTGGCGCGTCGTATCTGTCGATTTATGATTAGCAACAACAATCCGGTAGTTAATATACCGACTGGTCAGAATGGCATCGAGGCACTGGACGATAGAGCTGACGCCATTATGTGTATAGATGACTATTGTGATGAATGGTTGACGGGACTTCCGGAGCCTGTCGCTGGTGCGCTGCAGCTGTTTTCTACTTAGCGCTGAACGAAAATCATACCATGCTGCAATCAGTATGATCATGAGGGCGATAACAACGACCATCCCAATCAGAATTTCACAGATGGTGACGAATAATTTCTCGGTCATATTTTTTCAATCGATACTAATTTAAAACTAAACAATGCGCGTAGTTCACTATAGGCACCGATGCAAGTTTGAAGGACAAGCTTTGGGGTGCCGTTGGTGTCGAAAACACTGGTGTCAGTGGGGAGTACTTCTTGGACAGATACGTATTGATAGTGAAACGCATAGCCTGTATCGGTGGTGACAATAGCTTCGGCACCCGGCTGGATCTGTGGCAGTGTTTCAAAAACGGTCGATTGGGCGTGGCCATATATTAACGACGTACCGTTACTGTTGTTAACCGGCATGCTGGCGTCGGCAAAGTACGCCTGAGTGGTATCTACTGTCCAGTTACCATCGTCAGGATTGTAGCTGCCAACGGCGACCGGCAAGTCAATATTTAAACTAGGAACTGCGACACGTATTGGAATACCCTGTGTTGCAGCGATTTGCTTGATGATAACTGGTGGCTTTGCTACGGGTTGTGGGCTTGCCAGAACTGGTGTCGGAGCAATATTAATGACGTAGAACATCACTCCGACAGCGAGGTTAAGTATACCTATGAGGCTATAGAACCCGGCTTTTTGACCAGTTATATGTAGCATGTCGATTCTCGAGACTATGACTTCATGTCGGCGTAAGCGACAAATAAACGAGAACCAACGACGGCAGCGCCAAGAGCGATAATAAGGCCGGCGATAATACCTATGGTTGAATCTGCGCTGGTATTAGGTAGGACGGCAGGTGCAGCAACTGCAGGAGCGGGGACAGGAGTAACGGCACCTTTACCACCTTCGACTGGTGTTTCCGGTGGAGTTACAACAGGAGCTGCAGCGATAACACATGAATTATTCTTGATCGTTCCTTCGACCGTTGTGCCGTTGGTATTGCCGGCATTACCAGATGTGCTCGAACCGCCTGATGTATTAGTGACAGTAATGGCACCACCAGATACGCTCACTTGTTCGTTGCCGTTATATACTTTTACTTGATTGTCATTATCGACAGTACATTTGAAGTTTTCGATTGAGGTACAGGTGTTCTCTGAATCTGGTCCTGTATTAGAGATATGACAGGTGAGCGCTGAGGCTGATGGCGTAGTGAAACCAACTGCTAGTGCGAATGCGGCTACTGTTAATAAAAGTTTTTTCATATGAACCCTCCTTATGCTTAGTTAAGATACTGTTAGCAAACGAGTGTTTGTATTAGGTACTTTAATAATAGTCCCTGTTGTAATAATTGTAAATAAATATACTTACGGTTAAGCAGGACTGAGAATAAGTTTTGAAGAGGATTAATAGAGGTAATTAATCAATAGAAACAAGTTCAATATCAAATACCAAATCGGAGTTTGGTGGAATGTTTGTGGCAGCACGTACGGAACCATAGGCCATGTCTGACGGGATGATCAAGCGGCGAGTACCGCCCACTTTCATGCCTGGAACGCCCTTGGTCCAACCGGCAATAACTTGGTTAAGGCCGAATGTGACTGGTTTGCCAAAATCATGAGAACTTTGAAAGATTGTCCCATCTTTACATAGTGCACCGGTGTAGTGAGCAGTGATAGTGGCGTTTTCTGGGACAATGTCGCCAGTGCCTTCCATGGTGTCGATAATTTGTAATTCAGGAACATTGGCGGTGGGGACAAAATTAGCAAGCTTTGTACCTTCCAGTGGAGCAGATTGATCATTATTCATACCTCTATTTTACTATGAATGAGCGGTTTGTACGAATTGTGTCACGCGTTAGAATAGGGCAAGAAAGGATTCGATGCAATCATGAATGATATTTCGATATTACTAACCGATGCTGCGACTGCTGCAAAACGATTACTTGGGTGTCTGATCGAACGCGAGGCTGATGGTAGGCGTATGCTGTTTAGGATTGTTGAGACAGAGGCGTATGATCAGACTGACGCAGCCAGCCATAGTTACAATGGTCAGACTCCGCGGACCGATGTTATGTTTGGTCCAGCAGGTCATTTGTATGTGTATTTTACGTATGGTATGCATTATTGCTGTAATGTGGTTGTTGGCGAAGAAGGCTACGGCGCAGCAGTCTTAATTCGCGCTATTGAGCCACTTGATGAATATCCTTTTATCATAGGGCATCGTTCAGGCAGGACAGGAGTAGAACTGACAAATGGTCCTGCAAAGCTATGCCAGGCTTTGGCGATCGACAAAATGATGAATGGGCATGATCTGGCTGATTCTCCACTGCGGCTTATTATTAAGCCTCAGCTTGCTGACAATCAGGTAGTGACAACGCAGCGTATTGGTATTAGTAAGGCAAAGGATATTCCGTGGCGGTTTTATATCACTAACAGCCCCTATGTGTCGGTAAAGGCACTACCAATTAAATAACTTGCAGGCCATTCTGTCAGGTGGTATACTACATGTAGTACATTATTCCGGCCGGCAGGTCGGATTTTTTCATAAAAGGAGATAAAACATCATGGAAGATATTAACATCAAGCAGTTGACCCTCGCGGTTCGTACTATTGCTGAAGAGAAAAACTTACCAGAAGAAACCGTCTTGTCTGTTATCGAACAGGCGATTGCAGCTGCATGGCGCCGTGACAACGGTGAGCGCGACCAAGAAGTTCGTGCTGAATTAAATGTGAACGACGGTACTGCGAACGTATTTGTGTCACGTGAAGTTGTTGAAGAAGTTGGTAGCGACGCGGTTGAGATCAGCCTCGAAGATGCCAAGAAAGTAAAGAAAGACGCCGTTGTCGGTGATACTATCGAAGATAAATTCGAAGTTGTTAGCTTTGGCCGTGTCGCTGCGCAAACTGCCAAGCAGGTTGTCTTACAACGCCTACGCGAAGCAGAGCGCGAAGTTGTCCTCGAAGAGTACGAAGATAAAATTGGTACGATTGTTAACGGTACTGTCCAGCGTGTCGAGCCACGTGTTATCCGTGTTGAGCTTGGTAAGGCAATTGGTATCATTCCACAAAGCGAACAAATCCAAGGTGAGTTCTACAGCATCGGTAGCCGTATCAAGGTATTCATTAAAGATATCGAACGCGACAATCGTGGTCCACAGTTGATTCTTAGCCGTGGCAACGAAGCATTTGTCGAATTCCTCTTCCGTCAAGAAGTTCCTGAAATGGAAACTGGCGCAGTCGAAATCAAAGCTATCGCCCGTGAAGCTGGTCGCCGTACTAAATTAGCTGTTGTTTCAAACGTTCCTGGCGTTGACCCAGTCGGTACATTCGTCGGCGGTCACGGTACTCGTGTCCAGGCCGTCATGAACGAAATTGGCGATCAGGAAAAGATCGACATCATTACTTTTGATGAAAACAACGAACAGTTTATTCGTAACGCACTAAGCCCAGCTGAAGTGGTTAAGGTTGAAATTGACGAAGAAGCGAAGCGCGCCAAGGTATTCGTTTACGAGGATCAACAATCAATCGCTATTGGTCGCGGTGGTCAGAATGTTCGTCTTGCGAGCCGTTTGACTGGCTATGAACTAGACATCGAAACAGCAACTGCTGCAGTTGAAAAACCAGCTGAAGTAAAGCCAAAGAAAAACATCGAAGATAGTTTGATGAACGCTGTTGAGGAATCAACAGAAGAGTAGTTGTTAGTGACTAACAAAAAGCTCCGCTATAATGGCGGAGTTTTTTATTTGTAACTATGCTTGTTTGATCATGATCTCGAGGTTAGATAAATACTGTGCGGGGTTCACATTTTTGTGTCGACGTAGGTACCCTAGATGAACTTGTACGAATGGCAGTTGATTATCTGGGTAATCTACCGCGGCTGGGCTATAAATACTTTTTGTCACCATCTTTGGATTAGACTGAAGTGCTTCTAGGCGTTCAGTGATTTCATCTACGGTAAGTGTTGGAGCCATTATGCATTCACCGTTTTCTGTTTCGGTTTTTTGACTTCTTTGCGGCCTTTGTCTTTTGACATATGTCCATTCTCCTCATGTGGTGTCCACATTCTTAGATCCAGTATGCGCCTTATATCAATTAATA